>CAYFOB010000027.1:0-17178 GCA_964344525.1 uncultured Thiomargarita sp. | reverse complement strand
AAAACTCAACCCGCTTTACTTGCAGCAGGGGTTGCAGTTTGGCGCATTTGCCAACAACATTGTCAACCGACCTTAATGGCTGGACACAGTTTTGGTGAATACAGTGCCTTAGTTTGTGCCAATGCTTTAGACTTTAAAGATGCTGTTAGCTTAGCACAAGATCGAGGACGTTTTATGCAAGCGGCAGTGCCTGAAGGTGAAGGTGCAATGGCGGCAATTTTAGGTTTAAAAAATGATAAAATTATTGAGCTCTGTACAACCGCCGCTCAAAATCAAGTGGTTTCCCCTGTCAATTTTAATGCCCCGGCTCAAATTGTCATTGCGGGACACACAGCAGCTGTAAAGCGAGCAATAGAGCAGGCAAAAAGCGCAGGTGCTAAACGTGCTGTCTTGTTGCAAGTGAGCGTTCCTGCTCATAGTCGTTTAATGCAGCCAGCCGCCGAAAAGATGGCAAAGCGTCTTGCCGACGTGTCCATCTCTGCGCCAACAATTCCTGTGATTCATAATGTCGATGTCTCTGTCAAAACGGAACCTGCTGACATTCGCATTGCCCTGGCGACACAAATTTATAACCCCGTGCGTTGGGTAGAAACGATTGAAAAAATGGTCGCAGAAGATGTGACAATGTTGTTTGAGTGTGGCCCTGGTAAAGTATTAACGAGCTTAAATAAACGTATTGCTCGTCAAATAAAAGCGTTGCCGATAAATGATACCCAAACCTTAGAAAACGCATTACAGGCATTGGAGACCCCAGCATGAATTTAGATTTCAGTGGCGAAATTGCCTTGGTCACCGGGGCAAGTCGCGGTATTGGTCAAGGCATTGCGTTGGCTTTGAAACAAGCCGGTGCTAAAGTCTATGGCACCGCCACAAGCAACGCCGGTGCTGATCGTATTTGCTGCGAACACGGTATTGAGGGAAAGGTACTTGATATAGCAGACCCAGATTCAATTAAAGCAATGTTGGCCAGTTTTGGAAAACAAATGCCTAGCATTTTGGTCAACAATGCTGGAATTACCCGCGATGCCCTATTGATGCGGATGAAAGATGACGATTGGGACAGTGTTGTTAATGCGAATTTAACGGGGGTTTATCGCTTGTCCAAGGCTTGTTTGCGTGCCATGATGAAGGCACGGCATGGACGTATAATAACAATAAGTAGCATTGTCGGCTTGACTGGTAACCCGGGACAAGCAAACTATGCAGCGACAAAAGCTGGCGTGATAGCCTTTAGCAAATCTTTAGCAAAAGAAGTGGCTAGCCGTGGCATCACAGTCAATACTGTTGCGCCTGGTTTTATTGAAACTGATATGACGCGAGCGCTTTCTGAAGAGCAACGTGCTGCTTTGTTGCAACAAATTCCACAAGGTCGTATGGGTAATATTGATGACATAGCCGCCGCAGTGATCTTTCTAGCATCAAAGGCAGCAGCTTACATTACAGGTGAAACTTTACATGTCAATGGTGGCATGTATATGCAATAATCAATTTGATAACTGAATAGAGGCAAATTTCTTATGAGTACCGTTGATGAACGTGTCAAGAAAATCGTGGTTGAACAATTAGGAGTCAAAGAAGAAGATGTCAACAATGATTCCTCTTTTGTTGATGATCTCGGTGCGGATTCTCTTGATACCGTCGAGTTGGTTATGACGCTTGAAGAGGAATTTGGGTGCGAAATTCCTGATGAGGAAGCTGAAAAAATCCAAACTGTGCAACAAGCGATTGATTATATTAAAGCGAACCAAAGCGAATGAATTTCTAGGGATACAGCGTGATAAGAAACCAAGTTTCGTCAAGAAACTTGGTTTCTTTTTGTGTGCCTTAGGAATAAACCTGACAGCTGTCAGATTTAATCCACCCAAGCCCCAAGAACTGATTTTTATTTTTACGAGGATGGATCGTGACCAAAAGACGTGTTGTTGTTACCGGCCTTGGCGCAGTTTCCCCAGTGGGCTTAACTGCCAAAGAAAGCTGGGAAAGCATATTGGCAGGCAAAGGTGGAATTGCTACCATTACCGATTTTGATGTAACAGGTTTTGCCACCCAATTTGCAGGGCAAGTTAAAGGTTTTGATGTCAAAAAATATTTGCCTATCAAAGATGCGAAAAAAATGGATCCCTTCATCCATTATGGGATTGCCGCAGCTGTAGAAGCCATTGAAGATGCGGGTTTAGAAATCACAGAAGAAAATGCAGAACGGATAGGGGCTGCCATAGGTTCTGGAATAGGCGGACTCCCTGGAATTGAAAAAGGTCATAATGCTTTTCTGCGAGGCGGGGCACGTAAAATTTCCCCCTTTTTTGTGCCCAGTAATATTATCAATATGATAGCGGGCAACTTGTCAGTTAAATACGGCTTTAAAGGTCCAAATTATGGTATTACCACCGCTTGTTCAACAGGCACCCATAATATTGGAAATGCAGCCCGTTTAATTGAATATGGGGATGCCGATGTGATGATTGCTGGGGGAGCAGAAATGGCGAGCTCAGAAATGGGCATAGGCGGATTTGCCGCAGCCCGCGCTTTGTCCACCCGCAACGATTCGCCCGAAACCGCTAGCCGTCCTTGGGATAAAGATCGTGATGGTTTTGTCCTAAGCGATGGCGCAGGTATATTAATATTAGAAGAATATGAAACCGCAAAACGGCGCGGCGCACGTATTTATGCAGAATTAGTCGGCATGGGCATGAGCGGTGATGCCTACCATATGACTTTACCCGCAAAAGAGGGAGAAGGGGCAAAACGTTGCATGTTAAATGCTTTACATAATGCTCACTTAAATCCTGATCAAGTTGACTATATCAACGCACATGGCACTTCAACCCCCGCCGGTGATAAGGTAGAAACATTCGCAGTCAAAAACGTATTTGGCGATCATATCAAAAAATTAGCTGTGAGTTCGACCAAATCCATGACAGGACATTTATTAGGCGCGGCTGGCGGCTTAGAAGCCGTATTTAGTATCTTAAGCCTTCGTGATCAAGTAGCACCACCCACCATCAATTTATTTAACCTTGATCCTGAATGTGAAGGATTGGATTATGTGCCACATCAAGCTAAAGAAATGAAAATTAATGTGGTGCTTTCAAATTCATTTGGATTTGGTGGGACAAATGGGACGTTGGTGTTTCAGCGGTTGGATTAATAGAAATTTATAATAACTACAAGGATTACTTTTAAAAAAGGATAAACCACTAGATTTTAGGTTTTGATTTATCCTTTTTTAAAAGTAATCCTTGTAGTTATTTACGTGATAAAAACTATGTATCAAAAACTTTTTCAAGATTTTGAAAATGCAACAAATTTAGGCGGTAAGGCTTGGGAACATGCCGTGGCGATTGATTTGTTAAACAGTAGTAATATCCAAGATTGTTCTATTCATTGTTTCCATTATCAACAAATGTTTGAATGCTTTTTTAAACATATTTTGGAAACGAAAAGCCAGTTTGGTGCCTATTCTAAATCACATAAACTCAATAAATTATTAGAAGAAGTTATTTTTGCGAGTGCATTCACAACGAACAAATCCAAATATCGAAGCGATTTAACTGTTATTACGGTGTGTGCGGAAGAATACAGATATAATTTTGATATAGACTGTCAAGGCTATCTTGATAGCGTTGCTGTCTGTGATGAATTAATCAAAGAACTCATCAGCTTTGAAAAGGAACAAGCATAGTGTACATAAAAATGTTTAGAATCCTCTTTCTCACCCTCCTATTATTAATAACAGCAATAACCGGTAGCGGATATTGGCTCTATAAATACCACCTCACTGCACCTTTACCACTGCACCAAGATTTTTATTATACGGTGCCGCCCGGTGCCACTTTGCATCAAGTAGCTAATGATTTTAAGGAAAAAGGACTGCTCAATTCTCCCACAGCGACGGCTTGGGTATCATTAGCACGCTATCAAAAAAAAGCACATTTGATTAAAGTCGGTGAATATCTTATTCCAGCAAATACCACACCACAGCAATTATTGAATATTCTGATTGCAGGTAAAACCATACAACACACATTAACGCTAGTTGAAGGCTGGACTTTTCGGCAGGTGATGGCGGCAGTACGCCAACATCCAAAAATTGTACAAACGCTTGGTGATGAGGCCACTATCATGGCAAAACTCGGTTTCTCTGATCAACATCCTGAAGGGCGTTTTTTTCCAGATACTTATCATTTTCCAACAAATACGACTGATGTGGCTTTTTTGCAGCGTGCTTATAAAATAATGGAAAGAGAATTGAAGGCGGTTTGGGAAAAGCGGCGTGATGATTTACCTTTGAAAACGCCTGATGAGGCTTTAATATTGGCTTCTATTGTTGAAAAAGAAACGGGGGTTTCTGAGGAATATCCTCTTGTTGCCGGCGTTTTTGTGCGGCGCTTAAAAAAGAATATGTTACTACAAACTGATCCCACGGTGATTTACGCGCTGGGTGAGGCTTTTGATGGAAATATTCGTAGGCGAGATTTAAAAATCCAGGATCCTTATAATACTTATGTCTACAAAGGATTACCACCAACCCCGATTGCAATGCCTGGACGCGCTGCCTTACGTGCTGTTGTGAATCCTGCTGATGGAGAGGCCTTATATTTTGTTGCTAAAGGCAATGGGAGTCATTATTTTTCAGCGACTTATAAAGAGCATCGGTGTGCGGTGATTGAATATCAATTGAAAAAGACTCTTCCACGCAGGTGTAGAAAATATTCATTCCATTAAAAATAATGATTATATCACCTAAAATAGGCATAAGTGGTAGCCATCGCACTGGCAAGACAACCTTGGCAGAAGCCATTTCCAAGAAAACGGATATACCTGCTATCAAAACCAGCACCAGCACCGTTTTTAAGCAACATGGTTTAGATCCAGCGAAGGAGATGGATTTTAAAACCCGCCTTTGGATTCAGCATCGCATTATAGAGGCGGCTATCAAAGTCTGGGACGAACCAAGTTTTGTGACAGATAGGACACCTATAGATTTTATGGCTTACACGTTGGCTGATATTCAAGGCTCTACTGAGATGGATTTTGCCGAATTAGAAGCGTATTTGACACACTGTTTTGAAGTGACTAATCAATTTTTTTCGAGAGTTGTTATCATTCAACCTGCTATTTCGCTTGTTTATGAGGAGGGTAAAGCGGCGTTAAATAGGGCGTATATGGAACACCTAAATATTCTCGTTCAAGGTTTGTGTTATGATGAGCGCCTTGAGTGCCCTTCAATCGTTATAAAACGTCATATTACAAGTCTTGATGAACGAGTTAGTCATGTGCTTGCAAACCTCAATTGAGAATGTTTTAATATGATTTTATTTTATTAAGAGTTTGTTTAGATGTCAGACGAAACGATTTTTTCAAAAATCATCAAACGGGAAATTCCAGCCGATATTGTGTATGAAGATGATAAATGTTTAGCGTTCAAGGACATTAATCCCCAAGCGCCTGTACATGTTCTACTCATTCCTAAAAAAAATATTGCCAAATTGGCAGATTGTACGGATACAGAATTGTTGGGGCATATGATGTCAATGACAGCTAAAATAGCGGCTGATCAAGGTTGTGCGGATGAATTTCGGGTGGTTGTTAACAATGGAGTGGATGCGGGTCAAACAGTGTTTCATTTGCACTTTCATATTCTAGGGGGTCGTCAATTTCGTTGGCCACCGGGTTAAAGTTTTTTCGCTCCCCCCGCAACCATTTTACGAGAAGACCTTCAAGGTTTCCAAAACCTTGAAGATCTCTGCAAATTTTGAGTCAGACAATTTCAGACTGAAAAATTTCTCATCAACCCAATCTCGGTTGAACTTCAACCAAAATTGTCACTGCGATTAAAATCAATACTGGAAATTCATTAAACCAGCGATAAAAAACATGGCTGCGCGTGTTGCGATCATGTTTGAAGTCTTTCAAGAGCTTGGCACAATAAAAATGATAACCGATCAAAATCGTTACCAACGTTAATTTGATATGCAACCAAATGGCATTACTTGATAAAAAAGCGTCCCACCAATAAGCCACTAATAACCACCCTCCAAAAGCGACTGTGAAAATCAGGCTGGGCGTCATAATGCCGTAGTACAATTTACGTTCCATGACTTTAAATCGTTCCTTGCTGATTTCGTCTTCTGTCATGGCGTGGTAGACAAATAAGCGTGGCAGGTAAAATAGTGCTGCAAACCATGTTACTACAAAAATAATATGAAAAGCTTTAATCCACAACATTTTTTTTATTCTATCCAAGGTTATGTTACGCATTTTTGTTCCAACACAGGCAAAGCGCTGCTTGTGAACAAGGCTGTGTTTAGTAAAGTCTAATTTTAGCTTTAAGCAATATGCGAATTCAAAAATGGACTTAAAATATTTAGCCAATTTACAAAAAGAGTGGGCGCCTAAAGTCGTTATTCCGCCTGATAACGCCGGTTATGTCCCACAATCGGATGATGTGATTTTTAGTTTAGATATTCAATATGACGGCGATACCGCCTTTGTGGGCTTAGATGTACAGCGTTATGCCGGTGAGGTGATAGGTACCTACGTTGGGCAAAGCTCTGTTGATGTGCCATATGTGCCACAATTTTTTTGCTTTCGTGAAGGGCCACCCCTTTTGGAAATGATTAATGCAGTACAACAACATTTTTCGCCTGATGTGTTGATATGTGATGGACATGGTATTGCCCACCCGCGTCGCTTTGGAGTCGCTTGCTGGTTAGGTGTGCAAACGAATTTACCAGTTATTGGCTGCGCTAAGCAAACTTTGCTTGATTATCAGGGAGTTTTAGGTGAAAAACGGGGCAGTTGCTTACCGGTTTGGTTGGAAAATGAAAAAGTGGGAACAGTTTTACGCACACAAAATGGTGTTAAGCCTATTTTTGTCAGTGCTGGACACCAAATTACTCTGGCTACAGCGACACGCATGATTTTACATTTGGCGCCTAAATATCGACTCTGCGAACCTCTACGACGCGCAGATCAAGCGGCAAGGGCTTATGCAAAGAATGCACAGCAAAGCGTTGCGCCTAAACAGAATAGAAATAATTTGAACTGTGATTTATGTGATTGAGATGATTATTATGAGGGGGCTAATGCGGATTTTTTCCTCAAATCAATCACATAAATCATAAGAATCACAGTTCAAAATTATTTAGGGACAAGTCTACTGTTTTGACACCCGCTACATTTTGGAATAAGTTAGACTAATTTTGTCAAAGAACCAATTCAATATGTCAAATACCTTTTGTAGGTCAGATGTCGCAGATATTTGAACAGGATGTCTAGTGAAAATGCCATCTTTTAAGTTACCAAATTCCCATGCTTTTCCTGTTGTAACCGTACCATAACAAACCTCCACACCTTGCAAAGATGATGCAACCATTTCAGCGAAGGCTTGTGCCCAACCTTCATCAAATTTTTCTTGCTTAGCTTCTATAACACAAATAGCTGGCCTTTCCATATCACCATATTTTGTCCTTGGCGCTATTAAATAGTCAGGTTCTCCTACCAGACCCTTTTCAACATCCACATTATAGGAAACATGTGACCAAACATCTAAATTATCATAATTTGCCGCTATTATATCTAGGATAGGTCTGATAATTTCTTCACAAATAGTAAATTCATTTATAAAATTTATGCTTGTGCCTAACCTCTTTTTCAGATCAGAAAAGTATATTTCTGAAACTTTTATCTCTTTCTGCTCTATGAAAGAATTATCTACTACCTCGATATTAAATTTCCTTGCGACTTCTGATACTGATTTGAAATGACCATATGACATTTAATCTGCTACACCTTGATGAGATATTCATATTATATTATAGCATGTTTGGAGGAGTTTGCTCTCCAATAAATGTCTTTTCACCTAAAGAGATTGGATAAATTCATCTAATGCATCCAACCGCTCTAGCGGATCATTTAATTCGAGTAAATATTGTTGTTGCCTTGGTGGTAATGGTAATAATTCACCCAAACGTTGCCCAACCCAAGTAGCATTACCATAGTCTATTGGAACATGGTTACGGTAAAGTTGATCTTGTTTTTTGAGCGCTTGTTGTAGCCAATCTAACAAAAAAAGATGATGCTTAGGAACTTCTTGAGCAGATTCATTAGGAATTAACTCAACTTCCGCCTCAATTAATTGATTTTTTCCCACTTTTTGAAAAAGTATTTGAAATCGCTGTTGCCCTACCACATCAATTCTTAAGAAACCGTCAGGAAGTTGATCCCAATCGACAATTTTGACCATTGTTCCAATCTTATAAGGTATTGCAGCAGCACCGACTTCTTGACCTTCGCGGATTAAACAAATGCCAAAGCCGCTATTGTTACGAAAACAATAACTGATCATGTCAAGATAGCGCGGCTCAAAAACTCGCAGCGGTAAAAATCCACCCGGAAATAGCACTGTATGTAAGGGAAATAAGGGAAGTGTGAGTCTATTCATCAAAATTTTCTCCCCAAGGGGGCAATAAAGTGTGAGCAACCTCCAAATGATCAAGGATTCTTGCCACAATAAAATCGACCAAATCGTTAACCTTGTGTGGGTGATGATAAAAACCGGGATTGGCTGGTAAAATTAATGCGCCCAATTTTGCCAAGCGCAACATATTTTCTAAATGAATCATTGATAAGGGCGTTTCTCTATGTACCAAAATCAGTTTGCGTTGTTCTTTTAACACAACATCAGCGGCTCTTTCGATCAAATTTCGACTCAAGCCGTTGGCGATTGCTGCCAGTGTGCCGCTGGTACAGGGACACACAACCATTGCCCTTGAGACAGCGCTGCCACTGGCTATGGGTGCTGTCCATTGTTCGCGCCCAAAAACTTGCAATTGCTCTGGGGCCGCTTGATAGCGCTCGCTTAAAACGGCTTGCACCTCTGTTGGCCGTGAAGGGAGTTTTAAATCCGTTTCCATACTGATCACGATTTGTGCCGGTGCTGAGAGCAGCATATAGACTTTTTGTTGCGCCACAATCAGTTGTTCTAATAAGCGCAATCCGTATGCAGCGCCTGATGCGCCCGTCATGGCTAGAGTAATTGTAGGCATATCACCCCGCCAACGCAGTCAATAAACGATTATGGATATTCTCAAATCCCCCATTACTCATAATCAAAATATGATCACCACTTTGCGCAGTAGCTACCAAATGTTCAATCAAAGGTTCTACTTGATTGAATACTCGCGCATTGGTCAAAGATTTAGCCACATTAAAGAGTGACCAACTGAGATTGACAGGTTGATACAACGCCACCGCATCAGCATCCTTTAAAGCAGAAATCATCTCGTTTTTATGGATGCCCATACGCATGGTATTAGAACGCGGTTCAAGTACAGCAATAATGTTTTGTTTTTTCACTCGCTCCCGTAAAGCTTCAATGGTAAGCGCAATAGCAGTTGGATGATGGGCAAAATCATCATAAACGCTGATACCATTGACAACATCGCGTAATTCTAACCGTCGCTTAACACTGCGGAATGTGCATAATGCCTCGCAAGCTTTTGTAATGGACATGCCCGCGTGATGGGCACCGGCAATCGCTGCTAAACCATTTTGCGCATTATATTGCCCAATTAAATCCCATCTGACCTCTCCCACCGGTTTATTTTCATGCCACACTTCAAAATAGCTATGATCATCAACTAGGGATTTTGCGTACCAATCACTCTTGGAATCGCCAAAAGTTTCGCCAGGTGTCCAACACCCCTGCTGTAATACGACTTCAAGTGCAATTTCTTGATTTTTATAAATAATTAAGCCATTACCAGGGACGGTGCGTATGAGATGATGAAATTGCCGCTGAATGGCCGCCAAATCTGGAAAAATATCGGCATGATCAAATTCCAGATTATTCAAGACTAAAGTGCGGGGGCGATAATGCACAAATTTGGAGCGCTTATCAAAAAAGGCTGTATCATATTCATCAGCCTCAACGACAAAAAATGGACTGTCCCCCAAACGGGCTGAGACCCCAAAATTTTCAGGCACACCACCGATTAAAAATCCGGGTGACATGCCCGACACCTCTAAAATCCATGCCAACATACTAGAAGTGGTGGTTTTACCATGCGTTCCTGCGACGGCTAATACCCAGCGTTTGGTTAATACCTGCTCAGCAAGCCATTGGGGGCCTGAAATATAGGGCAAATTTTGATTAAATACCGCCTCAACTTCTGGATTACCGCGTGATAAGGCATTGCCTATCACCACACAATCTGGCGTTGGCGTTAGATTTTTTGGTGAATATCCAGAAGACAACTCAATCCCCAAGGATTCTAATTGTGCGCTCATGGGGGGATAAGTGGCTGCATCTGATCCTGTCACCGTATGACCTTGTTGTTTGGCAAGTATAGCGATACCTGCCATAAAAGTACCACAAATGCCTAAGATATGTATGTGCATATGATTTTGCTCTTTATCAGTTATCAGTTAAATCCTATCACTGATTATTAATAACTGATAAGAGTACATTACTTTATAAATGGAACGACTTGATTTAAAATAGTTAAATGAAGAACTTCATAAATTACTGTTAAAATCGCACCAACAAAAAAGGGGACCGCCAGGGCATGCCGTAAAATATGAGCATACACAATAAAATTCCACACCATCAAACCCAAAAACAGTAACATTGGAAAACTCACATCGCCATCATAAAATTTGATCCAAAAGACCAATGGGAGACTGAGCATGCTCAACACGCAATTGGACCCTACCAGTGCAGTGAGGGTTTGAATGATCCGTATTGAATAGTGAGTGATATACAGCAAACTGCTTGGCAATATAACAAACAGAGCAGTATCCGCAATAGTTGATAATATAGCCTCTTTTACTGAAAGATGCATCAGCGATGATGCGCCACTGATGATCATATAAAATAATAAAGTGAATTTTAAAAGTATGGGCGAGGCAGGCAAATTTTGTGGCCCTGAACGCAAGCGGCATATATCAAAAAAGGCTAACCAAAGTGTTTGTAATGAGTGCATAGCTTCAATGTCTTAAAAATGAAGCTATTAATGATACTCCATAAACAAGGGGAAGGGTCTAGGATTTTATTTATGTACATGCTTAACACCTATCAAGAGGGCTAGTACATCGTCAAAGTTGTTTTGAACTCTCGCTTGACAAGGTGCTAGGGCGTGTTGGAATTTTTCTATAACTGATAACTGATAACTTAAATGGCCGTTTACAAAAAAAATTCTAGCCGTATTATGGTAGTTGATCGCTCGGGGGTGGCGCGTTCCATTATTTCCCGTATTTTAAAAAAGGAAATAAAAAATACCTCTATTATCACCTGTGGTAGTGCAGAAGAAGCGATAGATTATTTGCAGCAAGAAAAATTTGATCTCATTACCACCTCACTATTATTGTCTGGCTTAGATGGGTTAAGTTTGTGTAAAGAAGTTCGTAAAAGTGATATACAACGTTTCACCCCAGTGATTATCGTTTCTGGTGATGCTGATATACGCTTATTGCGTGAAGGATTTTCGGCAGGTGTGACTGATTATTTTAATAAATCATTGGGTTATGATCGTTTAGTCAAATTTATTAAAGAAATTTCACAACGGCATTCGGGCATAGTGGGAAAAGTGCTTTATGTTGAAGATAGTCCAAGTGCAGCACACACCACTCGAATTATGATGGAAAAACATGGATTGTCCATTACCCATGTTAAAAGTGGGGAAAAAGCGCTAGAGTTGTTAAAAAATCCTGAAGGTGATGAAAATACAGAATTTGACATTGTGTTTAGCGATTTTTTCCTTGAAGGAGAAATGACTGGGGGAGATTTGTTGTATGCAATTCGTACTCAATTACACTATTCTCGCCAAGAAATGCCAGTATTGGTGGTGACCATTGAAGACAATGAGAAATGCGAAATAGACATTTACCATGCAGGCGCTAATGATTTTATCACTAAACCTCTCATTGAAGAGGCGTTAATCGCTAGATTGAGTTCGTTATTATTAATAAAACATCAATACAAGCTACTCAAACGATATTCAAAGAGCATTTACAAATTACAAACCACAGATAGCCTAAGTGGAGTATACAACAAAAAGTTTTTATTTGAAGAGGGGAAGAAATTTGTTGCGCGATATCAGAATGTTTGTTTAATGATGGTTGATATTGATAATTTTGAAAAATTCAATGATGCTCAAGGACACATGATAGGTGATCATATACTACAAATGTTTGGGCAATTTCTCATCAATTTTTTTCCAAAAGCGGTGATAGTCGCTCGCTTTACAGGCAAAAAATTTGCGGCATTGGTGCCTGATTGTGGCATCAATAAGGGTAAAGCAATTGCGGAAAAATTGCGCCATCAAGTGATCAAATTGAAATCAGAAGGCTTAGAAATCACAATCAGTATTGGGCTTTCCTCTTCAGAAGGCGTCGCTAAAGCGAACCTAACTACCTTGGTTTCTGATGCTGACACTGCGCTGCGAGCTGCGCATAAACAAGGCCATAATTGCACTTGTTTGTGCGTCACCAATAAAAATATTGTCAACGCTTAAAATTCCTTTCCTCTTGAAATATAAAACAATTACTCCTATTTATTGGGGACAAATTTATTGGCAAGGAGAAAAATGGAATATAAGGATTATTACAAAACTTTAGGCGTATCGCGTAGTGCCAGCCAAGATGAGATTAAACGTGCGTACCGCAAATTAGCGCGCAAATACCATCCAGACGTCAGTAAAGAAAAAAATGCAGAGCAACACTTTAAGGAAATTGGGGAAGCCTATGAAGTCCTCAAAGAACCTGAAAAACGTGCGGCTTACGACCAATTAGGCACCCGGTGGCGAGCCGGTGAAGAATTTCGTCCGCCGCCGGGTTGGGAAACTTACTTCGGTGGCAGTTTTGGGGGGGCGAAAGGCGATTTAGGTGATCTTTTTGAAAGCTTTTTTACTAAAAGGCAGAATCCTTTTCGCACAGGTGGTGAAGATCAACATGCGAAAATTGCAATCAGTCTTGAAGAAGCGTATCAAGGCACTACCCGAACCCTACAAGTTCAAACACGTACTTTAAATGTTAAAATTCCTAAAGGAGTGACTCAAGGACAAAAAATTCGCTTAAGTGGACAAGGTGCTGCACCCAATGGAGATTTGTATTTGGAAATCGTATTAAAACCGCATCGTCTCTTCCGTGTTGAAGAAAAAGATATTTCTCTCACTTTGCCTATCACACCTTGGGAAGCGGCTTTAGGCAGCACGGTGGCTGTGCCAACTTTAGGTGGGAACGTTACAATGAAAATTCCTGCAGGTTCTCAATCAGGACAAAAGTTGCGCCTCAAAGGACGCGGTTTATCTGGAAAACAACCTGGTGATCATTATGTGGTGCTACAAATTGTCACGCCAAAAGCTGACACTAAAGCAGCACAAGCGTTTTATCAGAAAATGGCACAAGAATTGCCTTTTAATCCACGCGCGGATTTGATGGATGGTATTTGATTAAGCAATAACTTTGGACTATAAACCTGACAGGTTTTTGAAGCCTGTCAGGTTGTTCAGCTCTATCAGAGCTCATCAGCGTGGGTAGCCAAATATTCAGCCACACCATCTGTAGATCCTTTCATACCGGCCTTCCCTTTTTGCCAACCTGCAGGGCACACTTCGCCATGTTCCTCAGTAAATATCAGTGAATCTACCATACGTAGCATTTCATCAATGTTACGACCAAGGGACAAATTATTGACTACCTGGTGTTGTACTACACCATCTTTATCAATGAGAAAAGAGCCACGCAAGGCAATGCCGGGGCCTGTCAACATATCATAAGCTTCAGAAACCGATTTACTGATATCTGCCACCATGGGGTATTGGACGTTGCCAATACCACCATTCTTGATTTCTGTATTTTTCCATGCTAAATGGGTGAAATGAGAGTCGATAGAAACCCCAATCACTTCCACATTACGTTCTTTGAAATCCGATAGGCGATGATCAAAAGCGATGATTTCGGATGGGCAAACAAATGTGAAATCCAAGGGATAGAAAAACAGCACCACATACTTGCCCTTATAATCGGACAGCGAAATTTCCTTGAACGAATTATCTGGCATGACAGCCTGTGCCTTGAAATCAGGGGCAGGTTTAGCAACTAACACACTCATGTTTGTACTCCTTGGTGGATGATGTTATAAAATTTAGCGCGGTTAATATATCAACATAATTGTTGTGATGTCAACATTTTTTTGAAGTGGATGTGACCATATTATCGTTTTATTTTTTAAAATACAATCACTTATCAAATAAATCATTTTTGAAAAAAAATGTATGTCTTTGATATTAAAGTATTATTTTTTTTATGGTCATTTGGTCAGCAATAAAATAAGCTTATAAAACAGTGCCTGTAATTTATAATGCCTAAGGAAAGCAACGGAGAAAAACCTGTGATAACCAATTTGGTAGGCACACGCATCCGTGCCATTCGAGCGGACCGCAATTTGACGCAACAACAATTGGCAGACCATGCAGATATTCCACGCGCCACGCTTGCCAGCATTGAAAAAGATGATGCCAATCCCAGTTTGGCTGTGGTTTACAAGGTGGCGGTGGCCCTGGGGATGACCATTGACGAGTTGATTGTGGAGTGCCACCAGCGTGTGCAGGTAATTAGGGCAAACCAAATGCGACAGTTAGAATCCATTGATGGCGCTTATCGGACTATTGTTATATCGCCAGCCAGCGCCTATTACTTTTTCCAACAAATATTCCATCTAAAAGCCCATTCTAGCTACGAAGGCAAACCTCATCCCCCAGGAAGTGAGGAGCATTTACATATATTAAAAGGAGAAATTGTACTTAAAGTGGCAGGTGAAAATACACATCTAAAACAAGGCGACAGTGCTCGGTTTGCTGGTAACGTCCGCCATTGCTACAACAATCCCACTCATAACGAATCTCTCTGTTTGGTCACCATTTTAGATAAAAAAAATTGATACGTCAAAATTAAGCTTGTAATTGCCTTGGTTTGTTTAATTAATTCCGGTTTAGGCGCTTATTTTTTATTATATCTATCAACCGATTAAATTCTTTTTCATCCCCATTAAAAACAGCATCTTCTAATTTTGCAAGAATTATTGGATAAGGAGAATCGAATCCTTGGCAAAGACTTTGCATTTTGCTAATTTGATCCACAATTTGTCCAGCATCCAAAATGGACAGCTGAAAAAGTTTGCTGAATTCGTTTAATAATTGTTTTTCAAGGATTTTAGGTAGGGAGGGATAATTTTTTTTAGGTTGACAATTGGCGGCAGGGGTTTGACGTAAATATTTGACTAATAGTGGAAAAAGTTTACTGAAATTAATGGGTTTAGTTAAATAATCATTGATGCCAGCCGCTAATGCCGCCTTTTTTTGTTCAACTAAGGCATCCGCAGAAACCATTATAATTGGAATGTCATGTCCTGTTTCTCGAATGAGTTTGGTCGTGGTGATTCCATCCATTTTAGGGAGATGCATATCCATTAAAATCAAATCGGGACGCAATATTTTAGCCTTTTTGATACCTATTTGACCATCTTCTGCAATATGAATTTCCAAATTTAACAAATGAAACCAAGCCAAAAGCATATCCCGATTCATTGGATTATCTTCAATGAGCAAAATAACATTATCTGTAGAAAAGTTAAAATAATGAAAATCAATTTCTGACACTTCACTCAATTGCCGGGTAGATTCAAGCAAGGGAATTTTCACCGAAAATATTGAGCCTTTTCCAAGCGTGCTTTCTAGGGTTATTTCTCCTCCTAACAATTCAACCATCTTTTTGGTAATCGCTAAGCCCAAACCGGTTCCCCCAAAGCAGCGCGTTGTGCTGGCATCCACTTGTTCAAAAGCCTCAAATATGGCTTGTTGACGATCTAAAGGAATCCCTATGCCCTCGTCAATGATTTGAAATAAAATAAAATCTTCTTCTTTACTGACTTTGAGTTGAACAGCTTTGCCATCAGGCGTAAATTTTAAGGCATTGCAAACCAAATTCATTAAAATCTGGTTGAGCTTTGTACGATCAGAATAAATGATTAATGGCAATTGGGAGGAAAAATGATAATTAAAACGAATACCTTTTTTAAGAGCTACAGCGCGATTGATGTGGAAAACACCTTGAACCAGTAATTTGAGATTTAGGTTTTCTTCTGAACTGGACATTTTCCCCGCTTCAATTTTGGATAAATCTAAAATATTATTAATTGATTCTACCAAAGTTTGTCCACCCAACTTAACATTATCTAAGAATTGTTGAAATTCTAAAGGTAAAGACATTTCTTTGCTTTGGTGTAACAAAATTTGGGTAAATCCCACAATGGCATTGAGGGGGGTGCGGATTTCATGGCTCATATTAGCTAAAAATTGTGATTTTGCGCGATTAGCCATTTCAGCCCGTTCCTTAGCAACACGCAATTCACTTGTCCGTTCAGCTACTCGCAGCTCAAGCTTTTCATTAAGCAGATTAAGTTCCTCCACCGCTTTCTTACGCTCTGTTACTTCCTGTTGTAATTGCTCATTGGCTTTGATGAGATTTTTGGTACGCTCTTCTACCATTTTTTCTAGTTGCTCACGATGTTTTTTCAATTCAGTTTCCGCAAGCAACCGTTCAGTAATTTCTTCCCTTAAAGCAGCACTTTGTTTTTGAAGATACAGAGTTAGTTCTTGAATACGCAAATGAGTGGTAATACGCGCAAAAACTTCCTCATGCTGTATGGGTTTAGTGACATAATCCACGCCCCCTACCTCAAAGCCTTTTATCTTATCTTCAAGAGTTTCCAAAACAGTCATAAAAATGACCGGAATATCTTTTGTGTTTTCATCCGCTTTCAAACAAGCACAGGTTTCAAAACCATCGATCACTGGCATCAAAACATCCAATAAAATAATATCAGGACGAATAAATTTTGCTCGTTTTAACCCAATTTCACCATTGCGAGCCACAAATACCTTCAAACCATATTCTTCCAAATAATCAACAATAACTCCCAAATTACCTGGATTATCATCAATAATTAACACAACATAATCTTTCTGATCAAGTTGTTGTTTATATTTTTTATTCCTTAAATTCATTTATTTAACCTCCCTATAGTTCTAATCAAAAGCTATTAGGCAAAAACCGTAAATAACTACAAGGATTACTTTTAATAAAGGATAACCCCCACCGATGAGGTGGCGCAAG
>CAYFOB010000026.1:12804-17470 GCA_964344525.1 uncultured Thiomargarita sp. | reverse complement strand
AAATGTGTGAAAACTTGTGAACGGGTACTTATTTAAGAAGGGATAAACCCTAGCAAAAATGTTGGTTTTGACGGTGCCCGCATTAAATGTAATCCTTGTAGTTATTGTCAGGGGAAGAAAGCTATTTATTCTGCAAGAACAGGGTTACTGCCTTGTCCACTAAAAAAATTGACGGAAACCCCTTTTCGTAAGGTTCTATAAGCGGGTCTTTGGTCAGCACTTTGCCCAGTCGAAACGACTTCAAAAACGGCTACTTGAACACTTTGACCAGAAGCCTCTTTTTTTCTGGCCCGTGGGAAGTTACCTTTATAAATTACTTGAATATCTGACGTTCTGGCTTCAATACCATAATCTCTGCTAATTCCCGTTATCGCATTAAATTGTTTAATGACACCATTTGGCGTAAAAACGGTTGGATTTTTCAAAGCTTGAACATAAGCCTTACTTTGTAAAAGTCCTATTTCAGCAGCCATGAGTGCAAAATTCCTTTCCTGATTGTTAGTGGCTAATTTGGTTTCCAGCAGAGCCCCTTCCATGGTAGTGACACCCATAAGGGTTATGATGAGTAGAAAAACCAATGCCACTATCAACACGATACCTTTTTGGTGAGACTTTTTCATAATTGGCTCCCTTAAATATTTCTTAACTTCACAGTCGTTGTAAAAACCGCACGACGACGATAATCATCTGCAGGATCATAATTCACCTCTGGATCAAGACTATAAGTACCAACGTCTTTCTCTCTATCGAAACGTTCTGTTATAGTGTTTGCCAATAATGTAATGCGTATTCCAACGACTTGCCGCATATCTGCAACCCCATCACTATTGACATATTGATTAACCACTTGATCATCATCAGTATCTACACCATAACGGATTTGCAGATTTTCTATTCCTTGAGTAATCATATACTCATCAGCAGTCTCCAACACAGCATCAATTGTTTTGTCATCTCCAAATAAAGAAAATCCATTGTCTGATTCAGCAATAAAGTAGCGACGTTTGAGCACACGACGCAATTCCGCACCATACGAGAGACCTCTATTATCATAATCTCTATCCAAACCAGCATTTAAGGTCACTCCTGTCGCAGAAACAGACTGAACAGTATATATACTTGAACCACCACAATCAGAGGCAACAACAATATCATCTACAAATAATTCGCCACGCACCATAAACTGTGTTGAACTGTTAAATATCTTTGTGCCCATTTGGAGAGGGGTAGCCATTAATGGATTAGGTGAAAGTAAGCAAGGATCTGTTCCTTGCTCCTTTCGTGGGCAATGCTCAACAGAAAAAGCATTTTGATTGGAATCCATAAAAGCAATTTGTATGATATCTGAATTATTAGCCTCAGAAACATCATTACGCCCTGCTAATGGCATAACCCCAGCTGGAGTTTGGAGCGCACAACCAAAATAGCCAGCCATACGCAAATCATTGCTTAAAAGTTCCATAGCAAACCGGGCATTTTCCAACAGCCCCCTCATTTCATTTTGCACATGATAAGCCCGCTTGCTGCTAATCATAATATTGACGACCCCTGCCATCAGTATCATACTGATAGTTAAAGCAATCATAAGTTCAATTAAGCTAAAACCACGCATTTGTTTGTCAGTTTTCATATTTGCACCACCCAGGTTATTGTTTTAGTGCCTTCATCAGAGTTCTCACGTTCTACATCACGTAAATTCCATTGTATTGAAATGATATAACGCACCTGATCTGAAGTATCTCCATTGGGTGGTTCAGGTATTCGTGTTGCTGAAATCGTACCTGTCCCTCCTGGTAAAGCTTCTGCTAAATGGTCATACCACTGGACTAAATCATAATTACGCAATTCTGTGGTTGTACATGTGCTGCTATCGCAGTTTATGTTTGTCGTTGGTTTTACATTGGCCACGTAACCTTTACCAATACCGGTGCCATTCTCAATCACATCATTTTTTGCAAATTCGCTATTTATCAGAATTTGCTCCATAATTTCATTACCCAACATAGTCGCTTGAGTACGCACATAAGAAGCCACACTCACTTGTTGTCCTCTCGATTGTAAAGCGGCAACTCCCAGTAACCCAATGGACAAAATTAAGAGAGTAACCAACATTTCAAGCAAAGTAACGCCCTGTTGATGGGCTTTAATAATTTTTAGCATCATGTCTTCCTCCATTATTCTTTACCGCATTTTGGAGTCGCCCAGCCGCGCTTTGGGTGTCTTTTTCTCCAAAATGCCTAAAAATTTATGGTTCAGTACTTATAGTTACTATAAATCTGACTATTAGACTTCTCCCTAAATAATCTGAACTGTGATTTATGTGATTGATCTGATTATTATGAGAGTGTTGATGCTTATTTATAAGAATCACAGTTCAAAATTATTTCTATTTGTTCGTTTTTACTGTTTCATTCCAATTATTAACAACATAAAGATGCCTTGTCATGTTTGAACTGTGTAAATGGTAAAATTTTATTGATAAATGGAATTGAGGCTTAAAACCATAAAAAATTTTAATAAAGCCATCATTTTTGGAAAAGATAGATTGGGTGATCAGCTATATTTAAATAATTAATCAATTACTGATAGAGATTATGTTACAATGCGCCACCGTATCAATAATTTTAAAAAGAGAATTTTATGTCTGAAACTGTGCTTTTTACATCCGAATCCGTTTCTGAGGGTCATCCTGATAAGATGGCTGATCAAATATCAGATGCTATTTTAGATGCGCTTTTAACACAAGATGCCAAGGCGCGTGTGGCTTGCGAAACTTTGGTCAAAACTGGCATGGTTATCGTCGCAGGTGAAATCACAACCTGCGCCCATCTTGATGCAGAGACTATAGCGCGTGAAACTGTGAAAAAAATTGGCTACAACAGCTCAGACGTTGGCTTTGATTGGGAAACCTGCGCGGTATTATCAGCCATTGGTAAACAATCAGCAGATATTGCTATGGGCGTGGACGAAACTGAAGATCATGAGCAAGGCGCAGGCGATCAAGGTTTAATGTTTGGCTACGCCACCAATGAAACCGATGTCTTAATGCCAGCGCCCATTACTTATGCCCATCGTTTGATGAAACGTCAAGCTGAGTTGCGCCATAATGGCACATTGTCTTGGTTACGCCCGGATGCTAAAAGTCAAGTAACATTTCGTTACAGCGGTGGCAAGCCAACAGGTATTGATGCGGTGGTTATATCAACTCAACATGCCCCAGATGTTGACAATAAAACCTTACATGAAGCCATCATGGATGAAGTGATTAAACCGGTGTTGCCTAAAGACACACGGGTGTATATTAACCCAACGGGTCGTTTTGTAATTGGGGGCCCCATGGGAGATTGTGGTTTAACAGGGCGCAAAATCATTGTTGATACTTACGGTGGCATGGCGCGGCACGGCGGGGGCGCATTTTCCGGTAAAGATCCCTCTAAAGTCGACCGATCTGCCGCTTATGCATGCCGTTATGTGGCAAAAAACATCGTCGCAGCCGGTTTAGCAGAACGCTGCGAAATTCAAGTTTCATACGCAATTGGGGTAGCAGAACCCACTTCAATCTTAGTAGACACTTTTGGCACCAGCGTGCTTGATGAAGCCCGTTTAACACAACTCGTGCGCGAACATTTTGATTTACGCCCAGGTGGTTTAGTTAAAATGTTGGATTTATTGCGCCCAATTTATGCGGAAACGGCTGCTTATGGTCACTTTGGGCGTGAAGAGGAACAATTTACTTGGGAGCGCACCGATAAGGCAGAGATGTTGCGCGAGGCGGCAGGCGTCAGTTAAGACCGCAAAGCGCCGCTTTGCACTATAATCAAATATATAGCATTTTTTACCAGGAGACACTATGAGTGCACAACCAATTGTCAACTTGAGACCCGATTACAAAGTGGCTGACATTAAACTCGCTGAATGGGGACATAAAGAAATTGCAATCGCAGAAACGGAAATGCCAGGCTTAATGCAACTGCGCACCGAATATGGCGATGAAAAACCCCTGGCAGGCACTCGCATTGCGGGTTGTTTGCATATGACGGTCCAAACGGCAGTGTTGATTGAAACATTGGTGGCTTTGGGGGCTGAGGTACGTTGGTCATCATGCAATATTTTTTCTACCCAAGACCATGCAGCCGCTGCAATTGCCGATCAAGACATTCCCGTATTTGCTTGGAAAGGAGAAACTGAGGAAGAATTTTGGTGGTGCATTGAACAAACTATTTTTGGTCCAGATGGTTGGCGTCCCAATATGATTTTGGACGATGGCGGTGATTTAACCCAAATCATGCATGACAAATACCCCGATTTGCTTAAGGAAGTCAAGGGAATTTCTGAAGAAACCACCACCGGTGTACATCGTCTCTATGAAATGATGGAAAAAGGCTCATTATTAGTGCCAGCCATTAATGTCAATGACTCGGTGACAAAATCCAAATTTGACAATTTATATGGTTGTCGTGAATCGTTGATGGATGGCATCAAACGTGCGACGGATGTGATGATTGCGGGTAAAATTTGCGTTGTGTTGGGCTATGGCGATGTGGGTAAAGGCTGCGCTCAAGCATTTCGCGGCTTAGGCGCAACTGTGTGGGTCACAGAAATTGATCCCATTTGTGCTTTACAAGCCGCAATGGAAGGTTATCGGGTTGTCACAATGGAAGAAGCC
>CAYFOB010000026.1:6978-12777 GCA_964344525.1 uncultured Thiomargarita sp. | reverse complement strand
ACAACAGGCAACATCAGTGTGGTGACGCATGAACACATGAAACAAATGAAAGATCAAGCCATTCTGTGCAACATCGGACATTTCGATTCCGAAATAGAAATCGCGGCACTGCGTCAATACAAATGGGAAAACATCAAACCACAAGTTGACCATGTCATTTTTCCTGATGGTAAACGCTTAATTATCTTAGCAGAAGGGCGTTTGGTCAACTTAGGATGTGCGACAGGACACCCCAGCTTTGTCATGTCTAACTCCTTTACCAATCAAGTGCTTGCACAAATTGAATTGTGGAAGAATCATGATCGTTATGAAAAGAAAGTCTATGTGCTGCCCAAACAACTTGACGAAAAAGTGGCGCGTATGCATTTAAAACGCATAGGGGCTAATTTAACCACACTGACACAAGCACAGGCTGACTACCTCAATATTCAGATTGAAGGTCCTTATAAACCTGAGCATTACCGCTACTAATTCAATTATCAGTTATCAGTTATCTGATAACTGATAACTAACAACTCAAATGAAACTGATAGTAATAAGTGGCTTATCAGGGGCAGGTAAAACCATTGCATTGCATAGCTTAGAAGATTTGGGCGCTTATTGCATTGACAATCTACCTGTTGGCTTATTAACCGCCTTTGCCGAACATCCTAAACAATTAGGAATAATTCATGAATGTGTTGTACTTGGCATGGATGCTCGCACAACGGCTTTGCATGATATGCCTGCTTTGTTGCAAAAACTTGGGTCTACCAAAGTCCCCTCTCAAGTCGTATTTCTTGAGGCGGATGATGCGGTGCTTATCAAACGTTTCAGTGAAACCCGCCGTAGACACCCTTTAACAACACAAGATATACCCTTAGCAGAAGCTATTCAACAAGAGCGCCAATTACTTGCCCCCCTAGCCAGCCATGCTGATATTCGCGTTGATACAAGTCATATGCACGTACACCAACTACGCGATATGATTCGCCTGCGAGTGGGGTTATGCCAACGCCGCGGCTTGTCCTTATTATTTCAATCGTTTGGCTTTAAGCATGGAATTCCCAACGATGCCGATTTTATTTTTGATGTGCGCTGTTTGCCCAATCCTCATTGGGAAACGGAATTAAGGCATTTAACAGGTCGTGACAACGCTGTTATTAATTTCTTACAAGGACAACCTAAAGTACAACAGATGCGTCAGCATCTGATTGATTTTTTTGAAATTTGGATTCCCCAATTTGAAAAAGAAAATCGTAGTTATCTAACAGTTGCTATTGGCTGTACGGGGGGGCATCATCGTTCTGTTTATTTAGCAGAGCAACTCGCGCAGCATTTTAGCCACCGTAGCTACGGTGTATTGGTACGGCATGTAGAATTATCTGTTGTTAGTGAACAGTTATCAGTAATAACTGATTGCTGATCTGTACCTACCCAAAGCAAGAAAACCTCCAATCAATAACTTAGAACCAATATTAGCTTATCTATTGATAACTAATAACTGATAACTGAAATGAGCGTAGGCATTTTGCTGATTACCCATGATGATATCGGCTCAAGTTTGTTAGAAAGTTTGAAACGGATGTTAGGTGAAACATTACCTTTACAGGTCAAAGTTTTACCCATCCGCCATGAAAATGAGCCGCTCGCATTTTGCTACCATGCGGAAAATCTTTGCCAGAGCCTTAATGAAGGAGGCGGTGTGTTGGTGCTCACCGATCTTTTTGGTGCCACACCTTGTAATATTGCCTGTAGTTTAATCCCTCATAGCCGTGTACGGGTTGTGGCTGGAGTCAATTTACCTATGTTGATTAAAATTATGAACTATCCATCAGCGGATTTAGATGTACTGGCTAATAAAGCCTTGTCAGGCGGCTGCCAAGGAGTATTAGATGTTAATTCTGTTCTCAATAACAGATAACGAGTAACTAACATGCTGAAACAAACCCTTACTATTGTCAACAAATTAGGACTGCATGCACGGGCGGCTGCCAAATTAGTTAAGTTGGCTTCCACCTTTGAAAGCCAAATACAAGTCAAACGCCAACAGCGCGAAGTCAACGGCAAAAGTATCATGGGCGTGATGTTGTTGGCAGCTGGCAAGGGAACAGAAATTGAGCTGATTGTTGATGGTACTGATGAAGTAACTTCAATGGCGCAATTATGTGAGCTTATAAAAAGCGGTTTCGGAGAAGAAGAGTGAGTTTAACTTTACATGGTATCGGGGTATCTAAAGGCATTGCCATTGGTAAAGTCCATATCATTAGCCATGAACCCGTAGAAATCAACGAATATTGTTTGCCCAAACAACACCTTGAGCAGGAAATTGTACGCTTTGAAAATGCCATCAGCCTCGCACGCAAGCAATTACAGGACATACAAGATCGCATTCCTAAAGATACCACGGTTGATATTGCAGCATTTATTGATGCCCATTTGTTGATGCTTAATGATAGTTTATTGACCAAAGTACCAATAGATTTAATCAACGAACAACAATGCAACGCAGAATGGGCGTTAAAAATACAATGTGAAACCATCGTACAAAGCTTTGAACAAATTGATGATCCGTATTTAAGCGCCCGTAAAAATGATATTAAACAGGTAGTCACACGCATTCAGCGCATTTTGCGTGGCTATCCTGAACCTTCACTTGACTTTACGGTGGGAAACTTAGCCAAAGCGATTGTGTTAGCTGATGACTTAAGCCCGGCAGATACTGTGCTAATGCAACATCATGGAATCCTTGCTTTTGCCACCGAATATGGAGGCACCACATCGCATACCGCCATTTTAGCGCGTAGCTTAGGTATTCCTGCCATTGTCGGATTGCACCGTGCACGTTCTTATATCCAACCTGATGACACAGTCATCGTTGATGGATCTGAGGGAGTAATACTTGCTGATCCAGATGAGCGCGGTTTAGGTTACTATCAAATGCGCCAGCGCGATGAAAAACGTTACCGCGCGACTTTAAATAAAATCAAGGCATCACCCACCGTAACCCGTGATGGCACACCAATTAGCTTACATATTAATATCGAATTTCCAGAAGATATGCTGGCAGTTCAACGTGTCGGCGGTGAGGGCGTTGGTTTGTACCGAACAGAATTTTTGTTTATGAATCGACTTGATCCACCGGATGAAGAAGAACATTTCGATGCCTATAGACGAGTCATCCATGCTTTAAAAGGGGGACCGGTGACAATACGCACCGTTGATCTGGGGGCTGATAAGCAGGTTGTTGATAGCCGTTACCATGACGAAAGCCTAGCCACGAATCCTGCCCTCGGCTTGCGTGCGATTCGCCTGTGTTTAAAGGAACCAAAACTGTTTAAGCCACAATTGCGGGCCATTTTGCGTGCTTCTGCACTTGGAGAAGTACGCATGATGATTCCGATGGTTTCTGATTTACAAGAAATCGTACAAATTAATAATATTCTTGAAGAAATTAGAAATGAATTTCGCGCAAAATCCTTAAAATTCGATTCTGCCATGCAATTAGGTGTCATGGTGGAAGTCCCAGCCATGGCAATCTGTACTGATTTATTGGCGCCATACGTGGATTTTTTATCAATTGGCACAAATGACTTGATCCAATACACCTTAGCCATTGATCGGAGCGATGAAGCGGTGAATTATTTGTATAATCCGCTACATCCGGCAGTGTTACGTTTACTCAAAATGAGCATTGATGCTGCCAATCAAGCAGGCAAGCCCATCAGCATGTGTGGAGAAATGGCCAGTGATAGCCGTTATGTGCGATTATTACTTGGCCTTGGATTACGCGCGTTCAGTGTCAATCCTGAAGCCTATTTAGAAGTTAAACAAATTATTATTAACAGCAAATTGAGCAACTTAACGCAGATTGCCAATCAAATTTTGAAAATGAGTTCTCAGACAGAGATTATTGAATTATTAAAAACTGTTTAATTTGAACTATGATTTATGTGATGAATTGTTCACAAGCCGCCGCTTTGCGACTGTAGGAACAAAAGTGTGTAACATAAATCACAGTTCAAATAATCAATCTTTATGCCAACACAAAACCCATTAGACACTTTACATGAAGCGCTAGAAAAAAAATCAAATAAAAAAATTAACAAGCTCGTCAAAGAATTACATCCCTCTGAGCTCGCTGATATTTTAGAATCATTGCCACAAAAACAACGGGACAAATTGTGGCAACAAGAAAATCTTGAACAAAAAGAAGTACTTCCCTATGTCAGCGATGGTGTGCGCGGTGAATTGGCGCAAAATATGCCGCTTGCCCAAGTCGCCGCTGCTGCTGAGAGCATGGATACCGACGATGCGGTTGATCTTTTACAAGAATTGCCTGACGATGTGGTAGAAAAAGTTTTGCAAACAATGGAGATGCAACACTTTCAGCGTTTAAGGCAAGTATTGTTTTATCCTGAAAATTCGGCTGGCGGCTTAATGAATATTGATGTGTTAAGCGTGCGCACCGAAATGACTTTAAAAATGGTGCTACGCTATTTGCGCCGCTTTAGCAAATTGCCACAAAAAACGGATATGTTGATGGTGGTAGACAACAACAACCGCTACTGTGGGGTGTTACCAATAATGGATTTATTGATCAGTTCGCCCAAATTAACTGTTGAGCAAGTCATGTCTCCCAACTATGACGCCATCCAGGCGCACTTATCAGCGCATGACGTTGCACTTTTATTTGAACAACGCGATTTACTTTCAGCACCGGTGATTGATGAACAAGGTTTTTTGGTAGGGCGTATTACCATTGACGATGTTGTTGATGTGATTCGTGCAGAAGCTGATCACAATTTGATGGGGCGTGCTGGTTTAGATGAAGATAATGATATGTTTGCCCCCATATTGGTAACAACACGTAAACGCGCTTTATGGTTAGGCGTCAATTTGGCAACCGCGTTTTTAGCGGCTTACGTGATAGGCTTGTTTGAAGCCACCTTAGAAAAAATGGTTGCTTTGGCAATACTCATGCCCGTCATTGCCAGCATGGGTGGTATTGCGGGTAGCCAAACTTTAACCATCGTCATTCGTGGCATGGCACTTGATCAAATAACCAATACCAATGTACCTTGGCTACTCAAAAAAGAATTAATTGTTGGTTTGTTAAACGGAGTGGTGTGGGCAATTGTTGTAGCAATTATTGCGATACTGTGGTTTGATAGTATTAAATTAGGGATGATTATTGGGAGTGCTTTGATTATTAATTTGTTTTTTGCCGCTTTGTCAGGGCTGTTTATTCCTCTGTTTTTAAAACGATTGTCTATTGATCCAGCCCTTGCTTCTGGTGTCACATTGACGACAATTACTGACATTATTGGATTTGGGACACTTTTGGGATTGGCTACGGTGTTATTGTAAACTTAACAATGTTACGCATCCTCGTTCCCACGCGTGCAAAGCGGCGCTTTGCACAAGGTTGCGTAACATCAGAAATTAACTCACTTAAGCCAACCATTAATACCCTTTAAATCATCCAAACTCAACAAACCTGCTGCCTGCTTAAGCCGCAAGGTATTTAGCACATAATCATAACGCGCACTGGAATAATTACGCTGGGCAGCTAATAAATCACGTTGGGCATTAACAACGTCAACCGATGTTCGTGTACCTAACTCAAAACCCGTTTGTATCGCTTTTAAAGCCGTTTTTGTGGAATTTAAAGCTTGTTTAAGCGCTTTGACACGACTGATATCGGAGCGCACATTCCAAAAAGCTTGACGGGTTTGTAATTGAATGGCGCGGCGTTGTTGCTCCAGTTTATCTAGGGCTTGAACATGGCGCAACTGGGACTCTTTAATACGTGAACGT
>CAYFOB010000026.1:4867-6968 GCA_964344525.1 uncultured Thiomargarita sp. | reverse complement strand
GCCCCCCCTTCATAAAGAAAGTAACTCAATTGTATGCCCACAGTATTGGTTGTCGTCAAAGTCCCGGTGGGATTATCATCACCTCTAAGCGCATCGTTATAGCTGTGTTGGGCTACCAGATCAATGGTGGGTAGATTAGCGGCACGTTGTTTTTCAATTTCCTGGCGGGCGGTTTCTACGGCATATCGCGCAGCTAACAATTGTGGATTGTGTTCCAACGCCGTTTTAGTCCATTGTTTAACGTTTGCAGGATCAGGGGGCAGTAAGGGCACATTAGTCTTTAAAGTGGCTAATGTTCTATGATAAGTTCCAGTGGTTTCACGCAAGGCTTCATAAGCATTATCCAACGCATTTTGCGCCCCGATTTCATCTGCAACAGCTAAATCATAACCCGCTTGGGCTTCTTCTACGTCAGTAATAGCAATCAATCCCACTTCAAAACGCTGCTTTGCTTCATCCAACTGTCGCTTGAAGGCTTGTTTAGCACTACGCGCAAATTTTAAATTGTCGTTAGCAGCAAGTACTGCAAAATAACGGCTTGATAGGCGCTCCATCAAAGCTTGTTTTGCCGCTTCATAATTGGCATCAACTTCTTGAATTTGGCTATCAACTTGTTGCCGTTGAATTGTGAGTTCACGTCGGTAGAGTGCATAGCTCAAAGAAACATTGTAACCAGCAGTGGTGTTTTCGACCTTTTCACCAGACATCCAATTTTCCGTGCGCCAATTTTCCGTGGCATTAGCACCCACCGTCACCTGTGGCAACAAGGGCGCACGAGCTTGTGGCCTTTTTTGTAAGGTAGCAAGACGCTCCTGATAAGCAATTCTCAATTCAGGATCATTTCTCTGCGCCAATTGATAAAGCGCTAGTAAGGTTTTTGCCTGAACAGAACTACTGAACAAGCAAACTATTATTGACAAAAAACTGATATGTTTTCGCATTGTTGTAAAAATCTTGTCTGTCATGAGTGCAAGGAGCACCGTGTTAGTCATTTGAACTGTGATTTATGTGATTGAGATGATTATTATGAGGGGGCTAATGCGGATTTTTTCCTCAAATCAATCACATAAATCATATAAATCACAGTTCAAAATTATTTAGGGACAAGTTTATTTGTCACAGAAGGTTTTTGGTTTGGTGGTGGGCTTCCCATTATAGGTGGTCCATTCATCATACCAGGGCTTCTCATCGTCGGTGGCATGCTCCCCCCCAACGGGGGTCCACCCATCCCATCAGGTCTTCTCATCATCGGTGGTCCATTCATCCCATCAGGTTTTCTCATCATCGGTGGTCCCCCATCCTGCGGTGGCCCACTCATTCTGCTTGGCCTTCTCATCATTGGGGGCGTATTCCTTTCGCCCATGCAATCATTCATCATTTCCCTCATCATTTCCCGCAGACTTTGTCGATGTTTTTTTATCAACGCCTGGCGTTCTTTGTCATCTTTGATGCGCTGAAGCGCTGCTATTTGTTGCTGCCTTGTTTGCCGGAGCTTTGGAATCATGGATCTTATACAAATGTTTACAGCTTGTGCAGGTACATTGGTTTGCGGTTGATGTACCTCATCCGCATTAGCCTGCAGCAAGGAAGCCGCTACCAAAGTAGCTATGCTTATTAATGTGTAACGTTTCATTGCTATGTAGTTACCCTTTGTTCTTTAATTATTATAGCAGAGTTGTCCGAAAATAAAAAATAAAAACAAGACCTGACAGGTTAAACCCAAACCGTTCCAGAAAAAACATCACATTTTGACCTGGCTTTGACTTTGACCTGGCAGGTTTTGTTTTCAACCTGCCAGGTCTGGTTTTTATTGACTAGCACGCCTAATCATTTGCATTACTTGTTTGTTAGCATTCAATGGCACAATTTCAATATCCACATTATGCCGCGCAAACACACGAAATACTTCATCTGCAAAAGCTTGTCCAATAATTGAAACTTCTGTAAAATCCAACAAAACGCTTTTAAAGCGATCAACTCTTGCCATCAATCGTTTGCCTTGTGAACGTGAGATCAATTGTTCATCGCCATACTGTGCGAGACGAACTGGAACTACCGATACATTTTTTATTAACAAATATTAACAAAAGTTGCTATTTAC
>CAYFOB010000026.1:2604-4857 GCA_964344525.1 uncultured Thiomargarita sp. | reverse complement strand
GTTAGTTTTTGTTAGCTAATAAGGTACTATGTGACAACCGTTTTGTTAAAGCTGTAATCTTGATCCTCTGATGCAAACTGATCAAAGACTTCTTTTACAGTTCGTGTAGCATTGTCATACAATTTCATCAATACCATCGTCCCTTTTTCAATCGTTTTTTCCTCAACATGCCAATTTCCATTAGCACTATGAGAGAAAAACACACCACTTGAGAAAATTATAAAGTTGTCAAACATTTTTGAGGCAAAAAAAATGCCCTCGCCTGTGTGGTTATCAGGATCAGTTGTCAATTTTCCTTTAGATAACTCTAAAATAGCATGTCTTTCATCTTCAAGCTTATGTGCTCTTTGAAGTTTATTAAAAATGCCCTCTCCGTCATCAAGAATACTTATTTCTGTTGTGACTGCTGTTTGCTTAAAAGTAATAATCACCTTTTCGCCATCAGAATGCTCAATAGCATTATTTAGCATTTCTGTGAATCCATAATGCCAAATATCAACAACATTGTTTGCTAAATGACTTAAATTTTGGCTCAATTCCAGCCGCCAAACAGTATCTTCCTTTAAATCGTTGTTAAGGGATAATGTGATTGATTTCTCACTTAACAACTTGAGAGAATAGTGTCGCTTTCGTGTTGTCCCTTGCACCTCAAGTAAGTTATTTTCTACTAAATATTTAAGGTGTTTATTAACCGTTTGACGGGTGATACCAAATTCTTTTTCAGTTTTTTGGACAATGTTTGAGTCTTCCACATGTTCAAGGATAAAACGACGAACTATTTCTGCTCTTGTGTTGCTCATTTTGCGGTTACCGTACAGTCTAAAACGATTTCGAGCTCTATTGACATAGAAAGTAACTATTGTAACATTAGACTTGATATAGTCATAAATTTAAAAAAATTTTTTTTGAATGAAGAAGTAGCAATTTATTGTTGCACTTGAACTGGTGCCCTGTCGTTTAACTTAAACAAAAGCCAAAAATAGTAACCTTTTGAACACAATGAAATTTCAACAAATCCCGATAGCGATTATCGGCATGGCTGGACTTTTCCCCCAAGCCAAAAATTTGCGTGAATATTGGGAAATCATTATTGATAAAATTGATTGTATCACGGATGTCCCCCCCTCACGTTGGCACATTGATGATTATTATGACCCTGATCCTAAAGCGCCTGACAAAACCTATTGCAAGCGTGGCGGATTTATGCCTGATATCGATTTTAATCCAATGGAGTTTGGATTGCCCCCAAATATTCTGGAAGTCACCGATGTTTCTCAACTATTATCGCTCGTTGTTGCAAAACAAGCGATTGCTGATGCCGGTTATGGCGCTGAAAATCGTCATCGGGAGCGCACTGGGGTTATTTTAGGCGTCGGTGGGGGACAAAAACTGATTACACCCTTGGTTTCTCGTTTGCAATATCCAGTCTGGGAGCGCGTTTTAAAAAAGAGTGGCGTCAGTGATGAGGACACAAAAAAAATTATTGAAAAAATAAAACTGGCTTATATCCCTTGGGAGGAAAATTCATTTCCAGGCATGTTAGGCAACGTAATTGCTGGACGAATTACTAACCGTTTGGATTTGGGGGGAATAAATTGTGTGACAGATGCGGCTTGTGCCGGCTCATTAGCCGCACTTCAAATGGCATTGAGTGAGCTCACCGAATATCGTAGTGACATGATGATCACCGGCGGGGTTGATACTGATAATTCAATTTTTATGTACATGTCCTTTAGCAAAACGCCGGCTTTTTCTAAAAAACAGCATGTGAGCCCCTTTGATGCCGATTCTGACGGAATGATGATCGGTGAAGCTATTGGCATGGTGGTGTTGAAACGCCTTGAAGATGCCAAACGAGATGGGGATCGTATTTATGCCGTTATTAAGGGCATGGGTACATCCAGTGATGGTAAATATAAAAGTATTTATGCGCCGCGTTCAAGTGGACAATCTCGCGCTTTGGTACGTGCTTACGAAAGTGCTGGGGTTCCGCACACAAGTGTTGGCTTGATTGAAGCCCATGGTACTGGCACAATGGCAGGCGATCCAGCAGAGTTTGCGGCTTTAAAAGCGACTTTTAGCGAAAATAATCACAAAAAACAACATATTGCGTTGGGTAGTGTTAAATCGCAAATTGGGCATACCAAATCGGCAGCTGGTGCGGCAAGCTTGATTAAAGCGGCTTTAGCTTTGCATCATAAGGTATTACCGCCTTCTATTAATATTAATAAACCCAATCCTAAATATGAAATT
>CAYFOB010000026.1:0-2594 GCA_964344525.1 uncultured Thiomargarita sp. | reverse complement strand
ATTGAAGATTCACCGTTTTATTTAAATACTGAAACCCGTCCTTGGTTGCGTGCAGAAAGTGATCCCCCCAGACGGGCAGGTGTGAGCTCCTTTGGTTTTGGTGGCACCAATTATCATGTGGTTTTGGAGGAGTACGAAAGCGAACATACAGGGGCTTATCGCTTGTATCATGCCCCCGCCTCAATTCTACTTGTCGCGCAAACACAGGCAGAATTATTAGAACAGTGTTCAACCCTGTTGACGCAGTTACAATCTGATGCTGGGGAAAAGCATTTTGCACAATTGATTGATTCTTCTAAATCTTTAGAAATTCCGGTTGCCGCAGCAAGAGTGGGATTTGTTGCCAAATCCCTTGATGAAGCCTGTGAATTATTGCGGATTACCATTGACTTATTGAAAAAAAGACCAACAGCTGAATTTTTTGAACATCCAAAAGGTATTTACTATCGCGAAACAGGTTTTGATACAAAAGGAAAAGTGGTTGCCCTATTTTCAGGGCAAGGATCACAGTACTTGGAAATGGGCAGGACTGTTGCCCTCAATTTTCCGCCTCTTCGACAAACCTACACTGACATGGATAACGTCTTGCTCAAAGAGGGATTGCCCCCAATTTCCGACATTGTTTTTCCGCGCCCTGCTTTTAATGAAGCGCAAAAGGATGCCCAAGTTGCGGCGTTGCTAAATACAGAAAATGCGCAACCCGCCATTGGCGCCTTTAGTATAGGACTCTATAAAATATTACAACAAGCTGGGTTTGAGCCGGATTTTGTCGCGGGGCATAGTTTTGGTGAGCTGACTGCGCTTAGGGCGGCTGGCGTGTTGAATGATGAGGATTACTTTTATCTAGTCCAAGCAAGAGGGCAAGCAATGGCATCGCCAGCAGATCCCAATTTTGATACTGGGGCTATGTTGGCTGTCACCGGAGATATCCAAGATATTCAAGATATTGTTGAAAAATTTCCAACCATCACAGTTGCAAATTGGAATTCTGATATTCAGGTTGTTTTGGGAGGACCCACGCCAGGTATTGGGGAAATAAAACAGGTATTTGAAAAACAAGGCTTTTCTACGGTATTATTACCAGTGTCGGCGGCTTTTCATACTCCGCTTGTTGAGCATGCCCATAAACCTTTTGCTGAGGCAATAAATACTGTTACCTTTAACCGTCCCAAAATACCCGTTTATTCAAATATCACGGGATTGCCTTATCCTGAGAATCCTAACGAGATTCGGAAAATATTGGCTTCGCATATTCTCAAGCCAGTTGGTTTTAAGCATAAAATTGAAAATATGTATGCGGCGGGTGGCTATTTCTTTGTTGAATTTGGTCCCCGTAACATTTTAACTGCCTTGGTGACAAACATCATTGAGGATAAGCCGCATTTAGCTGTGGCGATGAATGCGAGCCGAAAAAAAGACAGTGATCGCCAATTACGTGAAGCCGTTGTTCAACTGCGTGTGGCTGGCTTGCCTTTGCATGATCTTGATCCATACTTGGACACCACCCCAACTTACGAAACCGCAAAAAAAGGGTTGAAGGTACAATTGAATGGCAGTAACTATGTCAGTGACAAAACCAGGATGGCTTATGAAAAAGCTTTACAAGATGGGCATCAAGTGAAACCTGTAGAGACAGAAAAAACTGTACCTCAAATCACAGCAGCTGAGCCACCGCCAACTATTGACACTCACAAAGTCGAAAATCAAAACTTGAAAGTCGAAGATCAAACTATGGCACAATCATTTGAAACAAGTTTTTCACTTGGGGACACTTTACATGCTGTTCATCAGCAATATTTGAAAAATATGGGAGAATACTCTCAAAATTTTTTCCAATTGATGCAACAACAATACACCCTTTTAACCAGCGGCAAGCCCACCGCCGCGATTATGGAAAGTTTTGAGCGTGGGATGACGTATTTTCACGAACATCAAGCCCAAATGCAGCGTATTCATGAGCAATACCTGAGAAGTCATCAAGGGGGAGACGCTTCACAAAAACTTTTGCAATGGAAAGAGCAAGCCCCAAAAAATGAGACCGCATCAAGATTGTCCCAAGCAGAACCGCAGGTTATTCCATCTGCGGAGCCCCAATTATCTGAACCAATGCCGGTTTCTGAACCTGCGCCAGTCGTCTCTGAACCTGCGCCAAAGGTCGAACCCGTTGCTGCAGCACCCGCAATTGATTTGGGACCCTTGACAGAAGCGTTGTTAAACGTGGTCAGTGAAAAAACCGGTTATCCTGCTGACATGTTAGAAATTGGAATGGACATGGAAGCCGATTTGGGCATTGACTCCATCAAGCGGGTTGAAATTCTCGGTGCTATGCAGGAACAATTCCCTGATTTACCGCCTATCAATCCTGAAGAGCTCACTGAACTGCGTACTTTGGGTGAAATTGTTGACTACATGGGCAAACAAGGCGGGGAAAAAAAAACTCTCTCAGCCTAGATGAATATGCCTCAGAAGAACCCGATTTACCAGATCACAATATTCAACGGCATCAGGTCAAACTTCAAGTTTTACCACCGCCCGATTATTTAGATTTTACCTGGGCTTCTGATCAAATTTGTTTGCTGACTGATGATGGTAGT
>CAYFOB010000025.1:16054-17680 GCA_964344525.1 uncultured Thiomargarita sp. | reverse complement strand
ACAAGGATTACATTCTTAATATTCAAGTCGAACTCACGTTTTTAATAAAGGATAAGTCTTGCGTCACTTCATTAATGGGTTTTATCCTTTCCAAACTTTGTTAGAGAATGCATACCTGTAATGCGCCACACTGAGGGCAGCTTTAAGGTGCAAACGAGAATACACATGTTAAAAATTAACAACAAACGGATTATGGTTGCCTTGAATTTTTGCGATTCGTTGATCTCTTAAAATTTCCCAATCTGTTGGTGGATAAGCTATTGATTGTGCTTTTAGTTTATCTATCTCAGCATTTCTCAATCCTATACCATAAATTGAATCCATGTATAAGGTGATCCGCGCAATAAATCCAAGTAAATGAGGCGGTGGTTCAGCTGTTCTCGTTAGCTTGTTGATTTCAAAATCACAGGCGCCAAATTCTCTTTTTTCTCCTGACACTTCACCAAAGTGGTAGTCGGAGCGACGTTGGTTGATATAGCCAATTGCTGGTACCAAGTTGATGAGGTCCCCCTCGGCTTTTTGAAAAGCAGTATCTTTTTTATTGCATAAATCACGTCCCCCTTGTTTCCAACAAGCCATTTTTTTGCCAAAATGGGAGGCGGGTACGATGTGTTCAGCCTCTGTTTTGATACGTGTTTTTAAAACAGGCAGACCACATCCAACCAGATCAATTGTGTGACTTGTTGTAAAATCGCAACCACAATAAAAAGTGATCATATGATCTGAATAGAGCTGATACATTGCGATTTTAGCGTCTCTAAAATTAGTAATCCGGGTGCGATTTTGAATTTGTTGCTGAAAATCTATGGATAATAGCTTTTGTGTGGTAAGATTATATGAGAAAATTATTTGCTTTGTTAATATCCATATAGGCACTAACACTATGATAATAAAAACAAGTGCCCATAATAACTGCATTCTCTTTTGAGTAGTGCTGAGTATAGAAACCATGACAATATCCATTAAAAATCAAGCAACAACTGGTGTTGAAATAATGGCCACAACAAAGTCGTTTACTGCTAAAGGGGGAGGATTAGAAATCACTTTTGTCGTTCATGTTGGAGACGATCAAGAAGAAATCAATAGGATTTCACCTACACTAACCCAATTAGCTTTCGATAAAACGCCAGTGAAAATGAGGATCATACCCTGTGATGACAAAATTTTTGAAAAACGTTTGGGCCCAGCTAAACCAGCTGGTGATTATCGGCGCAACAATTCTGCTAGCGAATAATGCTTATTCCGCGAATATTGATTTTTTGTGGCAAGAAATGATTGGCATCATTTTGACAAATAGTACAGCGCGTCAAAGTGCGATTGAGCAGGTGACTTTAGCACGTAAAGCTTCAACTTTTACCGCTTCAATCGTTTTTGGCTATGCTGAAAAAGCCAGCAGCGATACACCCAAAGGGGTGGATGCTCGATTACAGGTGACGATTCCTTTATGGGGTGGAGAAAAAGATATTAAAAATGCCAAGATTGGACAAGCCAAACTAAATGTTGATCAGGTTGAAAGACAAATTAAGGCAGAGTTTAGAAATCAACTTGATGAATTGGTTTTGCTTTATAGAAGTTATTTATCTTTAAACACGATGTATGCGCTGTCTTTGGATGAATTAAAGTATT
>CAYFOB010000025.1:10568-16044 GCA_964344525.1 uncultured Thiomargarita sp. | reverse complement strand
TATTATAAACAAATGGTCAAGGAAGGGGGGCTTGAACCAAGGGCTTTATGGCAATATGTTCGGATCTCTAAACAAAATGAGGTCGATTCACGGGAAAAATATGTCGCTTTTGAATCTAAGCTCAATTCAACGGCATTAGCTTTTGGGGGGAATATTTGGCAAACTTTGAAAAGGCTAATGTTTGCATACATTAAAAATTTTCCTTCTTCTCCTCATAATTAATCCATCAAATATGCAAACATCTATTTTAGGCGCAGAAATTGAATTAGTTGGTAGGCGTGAAGAATTGGATACTTTGGCTAAATGGCTCCCAAGTGGTCGACCTATTCTGATTTTAGGCGAAGATGGCGTTGGAAAAACACGCTTGATTAACGATTTGTTAGCAAATCACAAAAATAAGCTTTTTTGGCCTAACAACCTGACACTTAAGGATGGACTCACTCATTTGATTGAACAATGCTATGCGTCCATTGGTTTAGAGAGCAGAACGTTACATGACCTGACTAATTTTTGGACGGTGAGTAAAAATATCAGTTCTATGATCGTTCGTGGGCAACCATTATCTTGGAAAAAGTTAGCTAATGGCATCGCTCGCATGGATACGACTAAAAAAAGAAAATTGCTGCTCAACTCATTACAGGGACAAAAAGATGTGCTAATTATTGCTGACGGTAAAGATTTTACACCGACAATGATCAACCTTTTAATCGAATTGATGGGATACTGTCAAATGATTGTATCTTTACCAACTCAGGTGACTAAGCACAAAAAATTTCAAAGGCTTATTCAAGTTTTTCCATTACAACTCGAACTCAAGCCGCTTTCTCTTTCCGATTCTAAAAAATTAATAGAAAATTTCATAAAAGAGAAAAAAATTGTTTTTGAAAGTGAGTTTGATCGCATAGCAGCAACTGATTATATTGTGGCTAAATCAGAGAGGATGCCAAAAGCGCTTTTGGATTTGCTTAAATTGCTTGCAGAAAATAACCTTGACTTTAGCAATGTTTATGAGATTGACTCTGATATGACGGGTATTGTTGTTTGCCTTACCCCGCTCCTATTTCTGTTTGGCTTTATTGGTTTGGGGTATAGTCGTGTCGTGCGTTACATGGATGCTAATACAGAACATATGATATGGGCTTTAATCATTGGATTATGCTTTTTTGGCGCTGCCTACCTGCTTAGGGGCAAATAATGGTTACCCCCACACATATACTATTCAGTAGCACAATCTACTTAACAGGTTCTGCACTCGCGGGTCATCCTATCTCTATTATTGAATTTGCACTTTGCGTTATTTTTAGTGTTTTTCCCGCCGATTTGGACACACCAACAAGTGTTTTGGGACGAAAAGTTAAGCCTGTCAGTCGATATATTCAAAGAGAATTTAAACATAGAGGATTAACCCATTCTATATGGGTACATGCAATTTTAATCACAGCAACCAATTTTGTCACAAATAATGCGGGGATGACTTGGGCAGTCGGCATCGGATGTCTCAGCCATTCATTTTTGGATGCAACAACTAAACAAGGTGTTTATTTGTTATGGCCAATCCCTTTTAAATTTGTCATTCCCTGCAAACAAGCGCACCGATTCACTGTTTTAAGTAAAGCAGAAGCGGGTGTCAGCATACTGTTTTTTTTGACCTGTCTATTTACGTTACCCTTTGTAACAGTCAAATCATACGAATTCTCGGGCATGGTTGGCACAGTCCAATCGCTCATGACTAACGCAAAAAGTGAACGCAAAAAATATGATTTGAACAGAGGAAAAGTAGAATGGTATTTAAGCCTAACAGGCTCAAAAAATGAAGATTTTTCACCGGTGATTGGCGACTACTATATTATCGGTGGGCATGGTGCGAGTGGTTTTCTGATTGAAGTTGAAGGCAAAGCCATGTCCGCATGTGAAGGCAGCAGATGCGATATTTTAATCAAATCATGTCAAGCCAAAAAAGGCACGACAAGCGAACAATTTAAGATTTACCATATCAAGCATAAGGCTTTGATCACAACAGACCTGTTTCACACAGAATTGTCTGATTTTATTGGAGAAATGCGCTATTACTTAACAGAGGGGCAATTACATCATGCGCAGGACACTCTGGGCGCTGGAAAATTGATCAAAATAAAATTTGATCGCCTAAACCATATCCCCCATTCAGGATATTTATCAGAAATTGATTTGAAACTACAACTGAGAATAGCTACCCATAACCAATTTCCCAGGTTTCCCAACACGTTATTTCAAGATAAAGGCGTTGAGGTGACCATCGATCCACTATTAAATAAATGGTTGCCTGATTTTTTAAAAGATAACTAACTCACTGAAAGGATTAGCTCAACATGATAGAAACATTTGGTGATTTTTTTGAGAAATTACCGGAACCGGATGAATACTTAACGATTGGTTTTTCACCCAGTTCAGCACCACTGAAAAAACGTTGGGAAAACAATGGCTTATCAGCGGATTTTATTGCTGAGTATTTTAAAACGTTTTTTGTGAGTAAAATGGAAGTGGAAGGAGAAGAGGAAAGCATCATTGCAGATAATCTCAAGGATGCAGTCAAGTACGTAGCCAATGAATTGTTGGAAAATGCCATGAAATTTCAGGAGAACAACATGTCATTTACGGCTAAAATTGGCTTATCACTGTACCAAGATAAACTGATATTTTGCGTCACAAACAGCATTAGTGAGCAAGGAAGAGAGAAATTTCAAGCCTTTATTAAAGGCTTACAAAATGAAGACCTAGATGAATTGTATCTCCAGGCAATGAAAAACAATGCCAAAGAGAATGGTAGCACTTCAGGGTTAGGATTGTTAAGTATGATATGTGATTATTCAGCCAAGCTAGGTTGGAAGTTTAAGAGGCAAGCCACCCCACCAATAACAACTGTTAGCACAATGGTGTGTTTGGAAGCCTCACAACCTGCATGATAAAGGAGGTTCTATTCAAATGATAGAAATATTCGGCGATTTTATTGAGAAATTACCCGAACCTGAAGAGTACTTAACGATAGGCTTTTCACCCACTTCGACACCATTAAAGAAACGTTGGGAAAACAATGGCTTGTCGGCTGATTTTATCGCAGAGTACTTTAAGACATTTTTTGTCAGTGATAAGGAGAGGGACAGCGAAGAAGAAATGATCATTGCAGAAAATTTCAAGGATGCCGTGAAATACATTGGCAATGAATTGCTGGAAAATGCCATGAAATTTCAGGATGATAAAATTTCTGTTGTCGCTAAAATTGGGTTATCAGTGTATTCTGACAAATTGATTTTTTGCGTCAGTAATGGCATCAATGAGCAGAAAATCAATCAATTTCAAGCGTTTATCAAGCGCTTGTTAAATGGAGATCCTGATCAACTGTACCTTGAAACAATGAAAGCTAATGCCAGAAATGAAAAGGATTTTGGGCTGGGATTACTGAGCATGATGTCTGATTACTCCGCAAGGCTAGGTTGGAAATTTGAAAAACAGCTTGATTCACCAAAGGTGATTGTCACCACTATGGTGTGTTTGAAACTTTAAAAGCAGGGGCTTTAGCCCAAACTCAATTTTTTCTATATTCATAAAAGGATAGCATGGAAATAAAAGCAGACAAATACAACATCACATATGATCCAACCATTGCGACGGTGACTTGTGAAGGTTCATTACTTCTCAACGGCACAAAAGAATATGAACCAATTCTGCAACTCTTCAACAAGGCTGCAGAGGAACAACAGCCGAACAAATTAACGATCGATCTGCGGAATTTGAAATTCTTAAACAGCTCAGGCATCAACATGATGACTAAGTTTGTGATCAATGTGGGTGACATAAAAGCGTTGGATTTGGAACTGGAAGTGGTTGGTTACAAGAAGGTTGCTTGGCAGGAGAAGTTATCAAAAAACTTACGCCGATTAATGCCAGGTTTAGTGGTGAAGTTAGAATAGAGAATACGGCGCGACTCAAACGTTTCACACCCCAAGCCCCTCGCAAGAGGCTAGGGGTGCACATTTTGAAGTTATTATTTTTAAGCCAACAAAGCAATACTCTTCTTCAACTTTTTCATTGCATTGCTTTCAATTTGACGAATTCGCTCTGCTGATACTTTGTGATATTCAGCCAATTCTTGTAGCGTAGCTTTTTCTTCGCTCAACCAACGTTTTTGCATAATATCTTGGCTGCGGGCATCCAATTTTTTCAAAGCTTTTTGCAATTGCCTATGTCCATGTTCTTCCCATTCATGTTCTTCTATTACAGTAGCTGGATCATAGCGAAGGTCTTCCAAATAACCGGCCGGTGAAAGCATTTCTGTTTCTTCATCAGCGTCGCTAGGTGCATCAAATGCTACATCATGTGTACTTAAGCGCGTTTCCATCTCCCGTACATCTCTAGTAGTTACACCTAACTCTTTGGCAACATTTTCTGCCTCATCCTGAGTCAACCAACCTAAACGTTTTTTTGCACTACGCAAGTTAAAAAACAACTTACGTTGAGATTTCGTGGTCGCCACTTTAACAATACGCCAATTACGCAAAATATATTCATGAATTTCCGCACGTATCCAATGTACCGCAAATGAAACGAGACGCACACCAACACTGGGATCAAAGCGTTTGACAGCCTTCATTAGCCCAATATTGCCCTCTTGAATTAAATCTGATTGAGGTAGACCATACCCCCGATAGCTATGCGCAATATGCATAACAAACCTAAGATGCGACATAACAAGTATACGCGCCGCCTCAAGCTCTGTATCGCTTTGTAAAAGCGCAGCCAGCTTGCGCTCTTCTTCAACGCTGAGCATTGGAATTGCCTTAATAGCTTGAGCATAACCCTCAATGCTTGCGCCTGGAACGGCAAGTTGCATATTTAATGTAAGTGCATATGACATAATTTCTTCTCTCCCCTGTCTCAATGGTGCCGATTCAAGCACTCTTTTATTGTCCATTAGTAAGTTTTACAAAATCTTTCTCTCAAAAAAAAACGCCGCAGTATAATAATAGGATATTATGATGTCAAGTCATTTTAATTATCAAAATTTTTTCTCACTCTGTTAGAATTCTAAGCTATGTGCAAGCGTTTTAATGTGTTACAAAATTGGTTGCAACACCATTTTCAGGCCCCCCAACCAAAAGCCATTACCAACGATGCAAGTTTTCGTCGTTATTTTCGGGTGGAGCAACACGGCGTTTCATATATTGTTATGGATGCGCCACCTGACAAAGAAAATTGTGCCCCATTTATAGACATTGCTCAACGTTTACAAGCAAGCGGCTTAAATGCGCCCCAAATTGTGGCAAGCAATCTTGAGCAAGGTTTTTTGTTATTGACAGATTTTGGGTCACAGCCCTATTTATCTGCCTTAAATGAAACACAAGTTGACAGCTTATATGGTGATGCCTTAGACGCCTTACTGCAAATGCAAACACATACATACAGTGAGGGGTTACCTTTATATGACCATCAATTATTGCAC
>CAYFOB010000025.1:2149-10558 GCA_964344525.1 uncultured Thiomargarita sp. | reverse complement strand
ACAAAGAAATGGGTTTATTCACCGAATGGCTACTTGGCAAGCACTTAAACAAGCAATTACCAGCGAATTTAGAAAGCTGTTTTGAATTATTAAGCGCAAGTGCCTTGTCGCAACCCCAAATTTTTGTCCACCGCGACTATCATTCGCGTAATTTGATGGTTGTTCCCCAACAAAACCCAGGTCTATTAGATTTTCAAGACGCTGTAAAAGGTCCTGTGACATATGACCTTGTCTCATTGTTGCGTGACTGCTATATTGCTTGGCCCCTTGAACGAGTCAAAGGATGGGCACACTATTATTATACACGAGCGCAACAAGTAGATCTATTAAATGGCGTCGATGAAGCGCAATTTTTACGCTGGTTTGATTGGATGGGCATACAACGCCACTTAAAAGCCAGTGGCATTTTTGCCCGCTTATATCATCGTGATGGTAAATCTGGCTATCTCAAAGAGATCCCTAGAACATTACATTATATAGTAGAAGTCAGCGCCAATTATCCTGAACTTGCGCCCTTATACGAATTGGTGCGAGCGCTGCCAACAACATTTGAATAAATCAAAACCAGACCTGCCAGGTCCGGTTTATTTTCGGACAACTCTTAGGTATTTTCACATGCGAGCTATGATTCTTGCGGCAGGGCGAGGTGAACGTATGCGCCCCCTGACGGATACCACCCCAAAACCATTACTAAAAGTTGGGGGACACTGCTTGATTGAATATCACATTCAACATTTGGTGGCAGCACACTTTACGGAAATAATAATTAATCACGCACATTTAGGCGAACAAATTGAACGCACTTTAGGCGATGGGCAGCGTTATGGAGCGCAACTGCATTATTCCCCCGAAAATGTCGCCTTAGAAACAGGGGGCGGAATTTTCAAAGCATTACCGTTGTTAGGTAACGCCCCATTTTTGGTCATCAACGGCGATGTTTGGTGTGATTATCCTTTTGCCCAGCTACGCAACAAGCCTAGTGGATTAGGACACTTAGTTTTGGTGAATAACCCAGAACATCATCCGCAAGGCGATTTTAGCCTAACGGGCAAGCGCGTTTACCAAAGTGACCCCCCACGCTTAACATTCAGTGGCATCGGTGTCTATCATCCCAATTTATTTCAAGATTGTCAACAAGAACGCTTTCCCCTTGCTCCCTTATTAATTAAAGCGATGCAAACAGGACAAGTCAGCGGTGAACATTATAAAGGACAGTGGATAGATGTCGGAACACCAGAAAGATTGCAACAATTGGCGCACATGTTAAGCTAAAGATAAGGCGGTGTCCAACCATCCGCATTTTGGGACTTGACTTGGATTTATAATGCTTCCACTTCTTTCAGAGTTAAGCCAATAACATTGGCTATTTGTTCATCTGTTAGGGTGCCAAGGGCTTTGAGATTACGAACAGACTCTTAACTATAAAGTAGCTAAATCATTGGGGGAAAGCCCAGTATATTTAATAATGACTGCGGAATCTAAACCATCAGCTAACATTTTGCGGGCAGTTTCTTTTTTTTCAGCCAGTCGCCCTTTTTCAAATTTTTCCTGTTGAATCTGCTCCATGCCATATTCATCTTTCATGCGAGCATATTCCTGAGGTGAAACTAAATCTCGTGCAATCAACTCAAAAATTCGTTGTATCTCCTCGCGTTGATAAGCCGTTTCATCCACCTGTTCATCTAAACTATCTTGAATCGCTAATAACCATTCCCGATACGGATCTGGGGTATCATCATCCACATACTTAGGACAAACATAGAGAATTTTATGTGGAATTTCTTTTAAAGAATTACCTTTTCGATCTTTTGGATCAAAATCAATCGTGGCAATATCAACTTGATGTTTGTCACCGGAAGTCAGTACCACAATAGTAAATACTTTTAAATTTGGATGATAACTATTAGAATTGGCGATTTGTTCTAATAGAGCGACACAATGATAATGCAAAAAACGGTCATAATGGTCAGGATAACGTACATGTTGAATATCCACGATCACTCTATTTTGTTTATCTTCAGCAAATAAATCAAAACGAGTATCCACGCGACCAATGGTTGGCTCAAATTCTTTTTCTGTTTCGACTTTATCAATATTGAGTTCAATACCCAGAAAATCTTTCACAAAGGCTTTAAAAATCGCTGGCTCTACAAATGCTTTTTTAAAAATTACACCATAACGTAATGAGGCTACTTTTTTCATCAGTTAAAGTCCTTCAATTGGCGCAAATGTTAAGGTAAATGGACAGGAAGAGGCGGTGTCCAACCATCCGCAAAGTGCTCAGCCACAACCGTCGTATAAATGCCACCGCGCACATTAAATTCTGCCCGTAAACGCATAAAACGAGGCGCACAAGCTTGCACCAACTCATTGAGAATTTGATTAGTAACGGCCTCGTGAAATGTGCCTTCATTACGATAAGACCAAATATAATTTTTCAACGATTTGAGCTCTATACAAAGTTTATCAGGCACATAGTCCAAAAATAAGGTGGCAAAATCGGGTTGTCCTGTTTTTGGGCACAAACAAGTAAATTCAGGCATGCGAATATGAATTGTGTAATCACGTTCGTTGTTAGGATTATCAAAAGTTTCAAGTGTGGTTGGCATAAATACTAATTCTCAATTTTACACATGGCTTGCCGTTGTTGCTCACAAAAATCATCGGCAGCATTATAGCCCTGCATTTTTAAGCTATGGTTGCGCACTGCACATTCAAGCAAGACCGCCAAATTACGCCCCGGCGCAACAGGCAAACAAATTTCTGGGATATCCACACCAAGAACGCTACGAATACGATAATCGCCTTGCAAGCGATCAACCGTTTGTAAACGTTCCGCGGTCATATGTTCCAAATGCACAATCAACCGCAGATATTTATCTTTTTTGATGGCACTATCACCAAACAAAGCTTGCACATTCAAAATACCCAAGCCACGTACTTCTAAAAAAGCATTCATGCTTAAAGGGCAAGCCCCACTGATTGTTTGTGGCGCAATTCTGGAAAATTCTGGCGCATCGTCAGCAATTAAACGATGACCCCGACTGACCAATTCGAGCGCCAATTCACTTTTACCCGTACCACTATCACCCATAATCAGCACCCCCATACCTAACACATCCATAAAAACACCATGCAAGGTCACACGTGGCGCAATTAATCTGGCTAAAGTTGTGTGCAGATAATTGATCAAGTTTTCACCTGATAATTGTGAAGTAAACAGAGGTATCTGATAGTTTTCGGCGGCACTTAACAAATCAGTGGGCACTTGAGGAGTATCAACCACAATAATACAAACCAGATTATCGTTTTCAAATAACTGCTTAAGGTAATCTTTATACTCGTCCCTGGTCAATCGCTCCAAATAAGCCAGTTCATAGAGACCAACAATTTGGATTTGATGAGGATGAATTTGGTTAAGATAACCAACATTGGCGAGTTGTTGATCAGTTTCCAATAAAATGGCACGATGACCACCTCCTCGCCCAGCAAACCAAGTTAATGCTAAATCCTCTGCATGATTTTTATAGAGTTCATCAACACTGAACAAGATCATAAGGCTGCCAGCGGGTTAACAAATTAAATTTTTCGGTACAATCTTGAGTGCGACGTAATTTTTCACAAAACTTATCTTCGCTAAACATCTGAGCCAATTGAGCAAGAATATTTAAATGCTCTTCTGTCGAATTTTCCGGCACCATCAAAGCAAATAATAAATCAACAGGCTGTTTATCAATAGCATCAAAATCAATACCTTCTTCTAATTGCAAAAAAGCGGCCAAAGTGACCTCACATTGAGCAACTCTCGCATGGGGTATTGCAATACCTTTACCAAGGGCAGTACTTCCTAATCGTTCGCGCCCCAATAAGCTGTCGAAAATTTCGTGGCTACTCAACGAAGTGGATTCAGTTGCCAACAATTTGCTAAAATATTCAAGAACACGTTTTTTGCTGTTGGCTTGAACATGACAAAGCATCCGTTCTGGCGTGAGAATGTTTAAAATTTGCATATTTCAGTTGTCAGTGATCAGTTATCAATTTACTGTTATATCATGTTTTATTGATACATTAAAAATGATAACTGATAACTGATAACTATTTAATGGGTTGATTTTTGAGACCACCCTCTGATTGACGATGGTCTTTAAGCTTTTCCTTATGTTTTTTAATTTGTCTATCCAATTTATCAGTTAAAGCATCAATCGCAGCGTACATGTCCTCGTGCTCCGCATTAGCAAACATATTAGCACCACTGACGTGCAAAGTGGCTTCTGCTTTTTGGCGCAGTTTTTCAACACTGAGAACAACATGTAGGTTGGTCATTGAATCAAAGTGACGTTCTAAACGTTCCATCTTGCTAGAAACATAGCTACGCAGGGCGGGCGTGATATCAAGGTGGTGACCGCTAAGATTGAGTTGCATCTATGTGCTCCTTTTGGTTAATTTTTAGGTTAGGCCAAGCGTTTTCTCTCATTAGAAGGTGGTATAACCATCGCTTCACGGTATTTAGCAACCGTACGCCTGGCCACTTTAATCCCTCGCTCAGATAACAGATTTGCAATTTTGTTATCACTGAGTGGTTTTGCTGTATCTTCAGCCGAAATCAATTTTTTAATGATGGCGCGAATGGCAGTGGAAGAGCATTCGCCACCATTTTTAGTCCCTACATGACTGGAAAAAAAATATTTAAGTTCAAAGATGCCGCGGGGAGTATGAAGATATTTTTGCGTAGTTACGCGGGATATGGTTGACTCGTGCATATCTAACTCGGTAGCAATATCATGTAGCACCAATGGTCTCATAGCTTCTTCACCGTAGTCAAGAAAACCCGATTGACAATCCACAATACATTTGGCCACTTTCAGCAAAGTTTCATGGCGACTTTCCAAACTTTTTATAAACCAACGGGCTTCTTGTAAATGCGTTTTGATGCATTTATTGTCAGCACGATTATCAACCTGTGAAATCAAATTAGCATAATGGGAATTAACACGCAATTTAGGAGAATTTTCAGAATTTATTTCGACTTTCCATTGCCCCTGGACTTTTTTGACAAAAACGTCCGGTGTCACATACACCGTTTGTAGGGGTTCAATTTGGGCACCGGGGCGTGGATTGAGGGATTGGATAAGGTTCTCAATTTTTCGCAATTCTTGAATACTTAATTGCATGTGTTTGGTTAATTGTGTATAATCATGCGTCCCCAAGAGCGCCAAATGTTCTTGAATCATCACTTTGGCTTCTTTTAACCAAGGCGTGTCCGGATCAGACTCTGCCAATTGCAATAACAAACATTCGCGCAAATCGCGTGCGCCCACACCAACTGGATCAAAATGTTGAATGCGACGAAGTACAGTTTCTATTTCCTTGAGAGAAACCTGGCCCTCTAAACTTTCTACAATGTCTGACAATTCCATGCGTAAATAACCGTCGTTATCTATGGCATCAATAATAGCTATAGCACAGGCGCGATCTAAATCGCTAAAGGGGGTCAAATCAACTTGCCACAACAAATGATCTTGTAAAGTTTGAGCCGCACTTTCTTGATTGACTAACAAGTCTTTACTGTCTTGTTCATTCTTGGATAAGTCAAAGGGGGTAGTAGAGTAAATATCTTCCCACTCAGTATCCACCTCCAATTCCGTGGGAATATCATTACTAACAAGTGTGACTTCTTCCCCCTCTTCTAAACCATCTGGATTTGAAACGATCAAATCATCTTCCTTGTTGTCGATGCCCAAATCAAAATCCTGATTATTTTCACTATCAGTCTCGTCCTCAACTTCTAACATAAAGTTAGATTCCAAGGCCTGCTGAATTTCCGCCTGTAATTCTAAAGCAGATAATTGCAAAAGACGAATTGCCTGTTGCAGTTGCGGGGTCATGGTAACTTGCTGACCGAGACGTAGTTGGAATCCTGCTTTCATAAAAATATTAACCTTAGGGAGCAATATCTACTCAAACCCTTACGGGTTATTTACTACTTGCTTGACATCATAATTTAAAATCTTGGCCTAAATAGACTTTTCTAACATGTTCATTGCGCAAGATATCCTCCGGTGTCCCTTCCGCAATCAACTGCCCTTGATTGACAATATAAGCACGGCTACAAATACCCAATGTTTCACGAACGTTATGATCAGTAATTAAAATACCAATATCTAAACTACATAAATGTGCAATAATTCGTTGAATATCCAACACAGAAAGAGGATCTACTCCAGCAAAAGGCTCATCAAGCAAAATAAATTGTGGCGATGAGGCAAGGGCGCGGGCAATTTCAACGCGCCGCCGTTCTCCACCCGATAAACTCATACCAAGATTCTTTCGTAAATGTTGAATATGCAAATCAGTCAACAATGAATCAAGGCGCTGTTGGCGCTGTTTTTTGGTGAGACGTTTTTGCACCTCAAGGATGGCCATAATATTATCAGCAACGCTCAATTTACGAAAAACAGAGGCTTCTTGCGGTAAATAACCCATCCCCATTTGTGCTCGTAGATGCATGGGGTGGCGGGTTATGTCTTCATCATCCAAAAAAATAGTGCCTTGGTCACAAGTTACTAGCCCAACGATCATATAAAAGCTGGTTGTTTTACCAGCGCCATTAGGGCCTAACAAACCAACGACTTCACCGCTAGCAACAGTCAAGCTAACATCTTTGACGACGGGACGAGATTTATACTGCTTTGCCAAATGTTGTGCTGAGAGCGTAGTCATTGATTATCTATTTGTTCTAGGCTGTGGCTTAAAGGTCATTTTTATCCGTCCTTTTTTATTTTTACCTCCATCTGCCTTAATGATACCACGCTGAGTATCATATGTGATACGTGGCGCCCTAGAGGAATAAGTATTTGTCCCACCTTTCCCCTTTCGTAACTCTGCATCTCGCTTTAGGTATAGCGTATTGCTAAAAGCATCATATTCCATTTCCTGGGCCTTAGCTTTGATCTCATCACCTCCATCAAGCCGTTGCCGAAAAAAAGCGGGCTTACCCATAGCGACCACTTTTTCAATTTCTTGTTTCTGTGTATAATTTAAAGTCACACTATCTGCATTAATACGGATGCTACCTTGAACAATAATGACATTTCCCTTGTAGAGTACAATCATTTTGATATTGTCAAGGGTCGCTTTGTCAGCCTCAATTTGGATGGGCTGCTCTCTATCACTGGACAACGCAAAAGCACCACTTGACAGGAGTGCAGCCAAAAAAAGTAATATAAGTTTATGGAAGTACATGATATCCTCGCACTTGTGAAAATAATTCTACTCGTTCTGTGGACATAAAAAGATGCATCCCAACACTGTGAGTTTTATTATTGCCACTGATAATTGTGGTAGGTGCTACCGTTTCTGCATATTCAGTATCAATTTGCACCCGCACATCTTGTGAGAGAATTTTCGTTGTTTGTTCTTGAGCATGCCGTAGTACAGTCGTGTCACCAAGTAGCCATACTTGGTTACCATCAGGCGAGACTTCACCTTGTTCTGCACGTACAGTCCATGTGGGCTCTTTTTCTTTAAAAAACACGAGATAAGGTGCGGTCAACGTCGCGTTGGCCTCTGGAAAATGTGTCATTGTTTCTGCTGCTAATAGATTTTTTAAGCGCCCATGTTCATCCAGCTGGGTCGTTTTAAATTTTTTTATTGTATAATCAGGCAAATGACGATTTATTTTGGTAGTCCCAGAAAGTACCTCTTCCAAGCTACGCACTAGCCAAATTGTTGCCAATACTAAACAAAATAAAACAAGCCAATTGCCCCAACGATTTAACATGCCAGGCGCTTTGGACGTCGCAAACATAAATTTAATGCTTAATGGTTAAAGTTAATATGCAAATTTCTTGCCATAAACGCAAATTTCAAGGCTTGAAAAAAATTTTTTCAAATCAAGTGCACACCAATTAAATTATATGCCATAACGGCTCAATTGAGCTGCCAACGTCCCCTGTGCTTGCATGATTAGCTCACATACTTCACGCACAGCACCACGCCCCCCTACCGCCTGCGTTTGCCAATGGGCCTGTTTAGCAACCAACACATGTGCATCCGCAACAGCAATTGCTAACCCAACCTGTAACATCACCGGCACATCAATGATATCGTCCCCAACATAAGCCACTTGTCGAAATTCTAATTGTAATTTTTCACACAACTGTTTAAATGCTGTCAATTTATCTAATTTTCCTTGTAACACATGTGGCACTCCCAACGACTGCATGCGATGTGTCACAACAGATGAATTTCTGGCTGTGATGACCGCAGTCACAACCCCCGTTGCTTGCAACAATTTTATGCCCAAACCATCACGCGCATAAAACGCCTTGTATTCTTGTCCATCTTCTCCAAAATAGAGATTACCATCCGTCAGCACGCCATCAACATCAAACACAACTAAACGAATGA
>CAYFOB010000025.1:0-2101 GCA_964344525.1 uncultured Thiomargarita sp. | reverse complement strand
TTGTTTTCATACCACACCGGCTCGTAATAAATCATGCATATGCAGGACACCAATTAAAGTTTGTTGTGCATCCACCACCAACAGCGCTGTGATTTTATGAACTTGCATCAAACTCAATGCATCAACTGCCAAGGAATCCGCAGAAATCATTTTGCACGAAGTTGTCATCACTTCTGTTATTTTTGTATTATGAAAATCAATTTGTTTATCAAGTACACGACGTAAGTCACCATCGGTAAAAATGCCACGGACATGTAACCCATTTTCAACAATGGCAGTCATGCCTAAGCCTTTGCTAGTCATTTCCACCAACGCATCACGCAATGTTGCTGTGAGAGGCACAATTGGTATTTGTTCACCAGTGTGCATAATATCACGCGCTAATAATAATAGACGACGTCCCAAACGTCCCCCTGGATGAGAAAGGGCAAAATCATCGGCGCTAAACCCTTTAGCTTCAAGTAATGCAATCGCCAATGCGTCCCCCATCGCTAAAGCGGCAGTGGTGCTAGAGGTTGGCGCTAATCCCAATGGGCACGCCTCCTTTTCGACGCTGACATCAATATTGACAGTTGCCCCCCTCGCCAAAGATGAGGTTCGATTGCCTGTTAAGAGGCGTTTGATCAATGGTAAAATTGTCAAAATTTCCTCAGTTTCGCCTGAATTTGACAAAGCCAAAACGACATCTTTAGGCGTAATCATCCCTAAATCACCATGGCTGGCTTCACCGGGGTGTACAAAAAATGCCGGACTCCCAGTACTGGCTAAGGTCGCCGCGATTTTGCTGCCGATATGTCCAGACTTGCCCATGCCTATAACAACAATGCGCCCATCACATTTAAGCATAAACTCACAGGCCTGTACAAATGCCTCATCAATTCGCGTTGCAAGTGCCGCAACTGCTTGACTTTCGGACTGTATCACCGCTAATCCCAAGGCACGTAGTTTTTCAGCTTCATTGACTGACATAAATATCCTTTTTGTGAAGTTAGAATATTGCGGTTAATATGTTAATTTCTTGTGCCCTAACCAAAAAATTGAAAGGGTTAATTAAATGATAACTGATAACTGATCATGGTAATAAAACAATTACGCCAATACGCCCTATTAATGCGCCTACACCGTCCCATTGGCATTTTTCTCCTACTTTGGCCAACTCTTTGGGCTTTGTGGATTGCTGGTAATGGTTATCCTGATGTGTTGGTGATGACGGTGTTTATTTTAGGGGTTATTTTAATGCGTTCTGCAGGTTGCGTCATTAACGACTATGCAGATCGCAAAATTGATCCTCATGTGTCCCGCACTCGTGAGCGTCCCATTGCCAGTGGGCGCGTCAGTGAGCGCGAAGCTTTAGCGCTATTTGTTGTATTATGTTTATTAGCGTTTGGGCTAGTCTTGTTAATGAATACTTTGACTATTATGCTATCGGTGGTGGGGGCAATGTTGGCAGCCACTTATCCCTTTATGAAACGTTACACACATTGGCCTCAAGTCTATTTAGGCGCTGCATTTGGGTGGTCAATTCCAATGGCTTATGCTGCGCAAACTGGTAGCGTGCCCACGTTGGCCTGGTGGTTGTTTTTCATAAATGTGTTGTGGACAGTCGCTTATGACACCATGTATGCAATGGCTGATCGCGAGGAGGATTTGCTCATTGGCGTGAAATCCACAGCCATTTTGTTTGGTAAGGCGGACAAAGCCGTTGTTGCTGGTTTGCATATATGTGTATTATTGCTTTTGTTCTGGATAGGGCAACAAATGAGTGGCTTGTACCATTTAGGATTACTTTTGGCAGCAGGACTAGCGATTTATCAACAATGGCTGATTAAAGATCGTGAACCAATGCGGTGTTTTCAGGCATTTTTGAATAATAATTGGTTTGGGGGCGCTATTTTTGCGGGTATTGCTGCTCATTATTACTTTTAAGATTAGATTTGTCCCTAAATAATTTTGAACTGTGATTTTTATGATTTTTGTGATGAAAGGTGATGAAAAAATAAGCATCAACCCCCTCATAATTGTCAATCACATAAATCACAGTTCAAATTATTTACTGATGTTACGCACCCTCGTTCCCAAACTCTGTTTGGGAATGCATGTT
>CAYFOB010000024.1:9018-17765 GCA_964344525.1 uncultured Thiomargarita sp. | reverse complement strand
CGACTTCTCGCATGATCCAAGTTTTGCCCGTTTGACGAGGCGCCCAAACGGTGATGTAATGACCTCCTTTGTTGGGATCATCGCCCTTTAATTGTTGAAATGCTGTGTCTATCAATTTTTGACGGGGAACGTAATAATGCAGCTCCCGATCAACTGGACCATAAGATGAAAATTTTCGCATATTTTAAGCTCCAAGCTACCACCTTTTGTAAATGTTCCCAATCTCTTGTACTATACGGCTTCAGCGTGGGAACAAGGGTAATTCCAATGCCCTTGCAACGGCAACATCCCACTCATCTCGCTCCTCTTTTTGCGAATAAAAAGGCGCAATTCGTTGTACCATTGTCCAATTGACATTGCGGTTTTGCAACCATTGCCAAACAGCCTCAGAAATATAAGGTGTCATCATACCATTCTCGTTAAAAAACGTCACTCGAATCAACCACTGTCGCCCCTGTGGATCGGTGCTATGATAAATCGCTGTGGGTAAATGCTCATAAGTTGAAGTGACATAACGAACTTCGTGCCCAGCGCCTGATAAACATTCAATAGGCGTATGCAAATGGCGTAATGGTGCAGAAGTGCTTACCACCAACAAACCAAATGGTCCATAACTAGCCTTTGCAGCACCACCGCCGTATTGCGTGAAATAATGCCGCTCCTGTGGCAACAAATTGCCAGGAACAGCTGCTTCGTTCCCAATAAAAGCGGGAAGAGACGGTGATTTGGATTCTTTGGCAACGTCTACTGGATAAACAGGTAAATTAACAATGATGATAGCTGATATCACAAAAATAACAGAAATCAAACGAACTGGCCAATTTTGACTTAAATTGATTTTAAACACTTTGACAGGCTGCGCTTTTGGTACCTTCATCGCCCACAAAATGATTGGTATTATACCAATTCCTAATGCTATCAATCCAATCAAATCGTGATAAGGTGATGCCATAACATCAATCTCATAGGCTAATCCAATTGCTAACAAAACAATTCTAATGACATTAACAACAAAAGCCGCGAAGAGCGTTATTGCAATTCCAATACTGGCATAAAACCAAGTTGGACGAGTAATGGTTGCCAAAGCACTAAACAAAATAAACAATAAAAACAGTCCTCTAGCACCTGAACAGGGTAAATCCACAAGCACGTCTTTTCCTGCCAACAAAATTCTCACACCTTCACATTGCACTGGTGATGTGCCCAAATTTAAAATTTGGCAGGCACCAGCTGCAGAAACATGTTGTAAAGCATAACCCATGGTGTGTTGCATGACATGCTCAAAGGGCAACGCAAAACCAAATAAAACAGCTAACCAAAAGGGAGAAATGGCGCGTTGTCTATGTTGCAATCCTAATAGCAGCCCAAGCGCATATACATCGACAACCAAAGCCAACGCACCGATCACATAGACCCCTAAGATTTGCCCTACTAAACGTACTAAAGCTGTTAAACTGAGTAAAATTAAGGCGATTTTAGTTTCTATTATCACGACGACTAGTCACACTCCATAAAAATAGTCCCCCTGCTAATAATACCACTAAAAACCCATTGGATTGGTAAGCCGGATTAATCCAAGTCTTTATAAGCCAGATTAAAGGATGTAATGCCAATAATCCAACACCTATTGCGAATAACCAATGGGGGTTAGATAATACAAAAAATATTTTTTTGTTCAAAATAAAACCTTCTGTGTTGATAGGCGCAGTTAAATGCGCTTTGATAATGGCAAACACTTTGCCCACAAGCATTATGCGTTTTTTTGAGTTTAATCGTGTAATAATATATATACGCAAAAAAATTAAGGAATTTTGCATAATGAAGACGATAAATTAACTTTAGTGCAATGAAAATTTTATTGATTATTCTGGCACTCAAAGGTCGGTGCAAGACTTATCCTTTTTTAAAAGTAATCCTTGTAGTTATTCATGAGTTTATTGCCCTTGATGTGAGATTAACAATATGAACGAAAAATCACTTTTAGAACCCGCAAAGGGAAACCTTTTGATTATTGACGATGATCCTGTCACCATACGTTTTTTTTCTTGTTTGCTCAAAGAAGAGGGTTACAACGTTTGCTGTGCCTTCAATGCTAAGGCTGCCCTTGAAACATTAAAAATAAAATTACCCGATTTAATTTTACTGGATGTCAAATTAACAGACATGGACGGTTTTGAATTTTGCCAACAATTAAAAGCTTCAACACACTATCGAAAAATCCCAGTGATTTTTATCACCGTTTTGGAAAAAACGTTTGAGAAAGTTAAGGGTTTTCAAGTGGGTGCTGTTGATTATATCACCAAGCCATTTGCGCTAGAAGAAGTGCTTGCACGAGTCAAAACGCATTTGACAATACGTTTGATACAAAAACACTTTGAAATCCAAAACACACAATTGGGACAAGAACTCCTTGCACATGAACATTTTGAGGAAAAATTGGAGCAACAAGTTGAGCGACGAACAAAAGAACTTGCAAAAGCAAATAATGCTTTACAACGTGAAATAGAGGAACGCAAACAAATTGAAAAGGCGTTACGGGAAAGTGAACTGAATTTACGCACATTTTTTAATACAATTGATGATTTATTTTTTGTGCTAGATCAAAATGGCTATATTATCAAAATCAATACCACTGTGACAACCCGTTTAGGCTACACTGAGGAGGAACTTTTAGGCAAGAATGTGTTACAGGTTCACCCAAAAGAGAGGTGGGAAGAAGCCAAACAAATTATAGGGGACATGATCGCAGGAAAAGTCATTTTTTGTCCAATCCCTCTTATAACAAAGAAGGGTAAGTGCATACCGGTTGAAACTCGCGTTGTACAAGGCACATGGAGTGGTCAAAAAGTGCTTTTCGGTGTATGTAAAGATATTTCAGAAATCAAAGCTGAGGAAGAAAAATTTTCATTGGCATTCCACGCTAGTCCAGCCGTCATGGCGATTAGTCGTTTAGAAGATGGGTGCTATATAGATGTCAATGAGGCATTTTTAAACACATTAGGATATGAAAAAGATGAAGTGATTGGAAAAACATCTGTCGCGCTTGGACTTTATGCCAATATCGAGCAACGGAACCATGTGGCGCAGAAAATCAAAACAAAAGGTTCCCTACGAAACTTTGAAATGGCTATCCATACTAAAAATGGGGAATTACGTAACGGCTTATTTTCTGCTGATATTATTCAACTGCAAGAACAAACATGCTTATTAACTGTGATGAAAGATATCACAGAACGCAAACAAGCTGAGCAAACATTAATAGAAGCCAAAGAAGCGGCAGAAGCGGCTACCAAAGCGAAAAGCGAATTTTTAGCCAATATGAGTCACGAAATTCGCACACCCATGAATGGGATTATTGGCTTGACGCAACTCGCCCTGAAAACAAAAATGACTCCCCAGCAACAGGCTTATCTCAGCCAGATAGAGTCATCAGCGCAATCTTTACGCAACATTATCAACGATATTCTTGATTTTTCCAAGATTGAAGCGGGCAAATTAACCCTGAAGCACATCAATTTTTATTTGAATGATGTCTTGGACAAGATTTCTTGTTTATTAGGCTTAAAAATTGAAGAAAAAGGATTGAACTTGTTCTTAACCACCGCGCAGGATGTACCCCGTTATTTGGTTGGTGATCCGTTGCGACTGACGCAAATTCTCCTGAATTTGACGACAAATGCCGTGAAATTCACAAAACAGGGCGAAATCGTCATTAAAACTAACTTAGTTAAACTTGAAACGACGCAAGTCAAACTGCGTTTTAGTGTCCGAGATACTGGTATTGGCATTCCTCAAGAAAAAACCAGCAAACTATTCAAGGCTTTTACCCAAGTTGATAGCACCGCTACCCGCCATTTTGGTGGCACTGGACTGGGATTGGTTATTTGTAAACGCTTGACGGAAATGATGGGGGGGGAGATTGGCTTTGAGTCCCAGCCAGGAAAGGGAAGCACTTTTAGCTTTACTGCCGTTTTTGGTCGTGGTGCACCGACTATAAATTTCCAAATGCCACCAGAAATGTGCAATCTCAAAGTGCTGATCGTGGACAACAACGAATTGTCGCAGAAAAATCTCCAGGAGCAATTATCCACTTTTTCTTTTAATATTTCATCAGCAAATTCTGGCGAAGCCGCGCTGGCAAAATTAGAAACGGATATTCATTATGATTTGGTTTTACTGAACTTGCCAGATAGTGCAGAAACGGCAAAATGTATTAAAGCGCAGTTTCAGCACCCAATGATTATTGCATTTGGTCAGCAAACGACTTTGCGTTACTTTGATGCGATTCTCATCAAACCGGTGACACTATCCACATTATTTGACAGCATTATCGAAGTTTTTTGTAAAAAAGTGGCTAAAACCTCACACCGCTTACGTACCCCTATCGCTGAAAATATAATAGAAAATATCCAAGGAGCGCGAATTTTACTTGCTGAAGACAACGTTATCAATCAACAAGTTGCACGAGAAATGCTAGAAAACGCCTATTTGGTGGTAGAAATTGCCAACAATGGTAAAGAAGCGATAGCAATGCTTGCTAAAACGGAGTTTGATGCTGTACTTATGGACGTACAAATGCCAGAAATGGATGGGTTTGAAGCCACCCGGTTAATCCGAAAAAACGCCCAATATCAAGAATTACCGATTATTGCCATGACAGCCCATGCTATGATGGGTTATCGTGAAAAATGCCTCATTGCTGGAATGAATGATTATGTGACTAAACCTGTTGATGTGGATCAATTATTTTTCGCACTGGGAAAATGGATTAAACTCAAAAAAAGAACCAAGCCTTGTATTAAAAGGGATACTAAAGATGAAACACTGCCTGATAAATTGCCTGGCATTGATATTAACTCAGCCCTAAAGCGACTTGGAGGCAACCGAAAACTTTTCAAAAAATTGCTCAAAGATTTTTACCAAGATAACCAAAATGTGGCGCTTGATATCCGAACGGCATTTGACAAAAAAGATTTGGAAACCGCCCTCAGATTGAGCCACACTCTCAAGGGAATAACAGGCAATTTGTCTGCCACTCAATTAGAAGGGAGAGTGCGTGACTTAGAGACTACCTTAAAGCAAGGGGTTTGGGATAAGGTTCTTATGGACAAGGTTGAAATCTCCTTAGTGCAATTATTAGAAACCATCCTGACTCTACCGCCAGACACGTATGAGGAAATAAACCCAACCCCTTTAGATATTTCGGTAGTCACCCCCTTATTGAATAAATTAGCCAAACAAATTGGAAAATACAGTGCAAGTGCTGAAGACACTTTAAAAATTCTTAAGACACATCTTGCAGGAAACGGTTTTACAGAAGAACTAAAGCAACTTTCTGAGTCTTTGAACATATTTGATTTTAAAAGCGCACAAATTCCCCTGAATGCGATTGCGCGTGCGCTTAATGTGGTTTTACCAGTTGAGAACTAAAAATGCGTTATTTTAACACTCTTGGTCCAGTCAATGAAACAGAACATTATGTTGTTTCTCGTCACGCTTTAGTGACTGATTTGGAGACACAAATTGAGCGAGGAACTTATTTCACCATTTATGCCCCTCGACAAATGGGAAAAACGACCCTAGTGCGAAAATTGGTGGACATATTGCTGGAAAAACAGGATTATTTGCCTGTTGCATTGAGTTTTCAGCGTTTTGAAAATTGGACAGTTCCTCGTTTTTTACAAAAAACGGGGGGAGAAATTGCTCGACAAATTGGCGAGCAAACAATTGCACATCAAAATGCCCTCAAAATTCAATCTCTCATTGGATCTAATCCCCCTACCAGCATAGAAGCATTTTGGGATTTCTTTGAGACATTAGGGCAAATCGCGCCTGACATCAGAGTGGTTTTAATCATTGACGAGTTCGATGCGACTCCCCAAAAGGCACTTTCTCCTTTGCTCCACACTTGGCGCGATTTTTATTTGCTCCATAGTCCCCCACGTAGTCTCCATAGCATCATATTGATTGGCATTCAAAACATAGCCACTCTGAATCTTGGGCGTAGTTCTCCGTTCAATATTGCACGCCAAATCCAACTGGCAACCTTCACACTTTCTGAGCTGCAAGCCCTTCTTGTCCAATATACTACTGAAACAGGACAAAGCTTTGCTCAAGGCATCATAAAAGAAATCCATACCCAAACGGGCGGACAACCGTTTTTAGTCAACCGGTTGGCAGCTATCCTCACAGAGGAAATGGCCACAAATCGCAGTCAGGCTATTAATCATGCGGATTTACAAAAAGCGCTTTCAAAATTGGTACAAGAACGCAATTACAACTATGAAACCTTAGTACGTCATGCAAAATCATACCAAGAACCAGTATTACGCATCCTATTTGGCGCACGCCTGAAATTTACGCTCAATACGCCTTGGGTTCACGCATTGAACATGTACGGCATTATCAAAAAAAATGTAGTAGGCTTTTGTGACATTGCCAATCCCATCTATAAACGGATTTTGAGTGATTATTTTCAGCCACTGGAATCGGATTTGCAAGCTGCGATTTTAGTCAACAGTTATGATTTACATCGCCATGTCATTGGGGATGAATTGCAAATGGATCAACTGCTCTCATGTTTTCGTCAATTTGTCGAACGGCGGGGGCGTGAAGCCTTTAAAGTCACCCCCATGCCCCAAGAAGCGACTGGGCAATATTTACTGATGGCTTACCTTGACTTACTTGTGCGACAAGTTGGGGGAGATTTATTTACCGAAGTTTACTCAGGAACAGGGCGGCTTGATTTGATCGTGGTTTATTGTGGACACCGCTATGTTATTGAAACAAAAATCTGGTACGGCGCTGCCGAATTTAGTAAAGGCTTAGATCAACTTGAAAAATATTTAGAAAGTGAAGGACAAAGTGTTGGTTATTATGTCGTATTCCATGCACGTCCAAATGTCTATGGCAAATTGACTGAGGAGCAATTGGAATCTGTCGTTCCAAGGGAAAGGGTTAAAATTTACACCTATTTAGTGCGTTTGGGGCAGGTGTTTGATGACTCCATTAAATAACTGATGTTACGCATGTTCCCACGCTTTGCCGTTTGTGAACGAGGATGCGTAGATAGCGCAATTCATTTATGGCTGTGTACAGCATAGCAGGATAAATTTAACATGACAGAAAAAAACATCACTAAACGTATTCTTATTCCTTTTGGCATGACATTAGTTGTCTTGGTAACAATTTTTATTTGGCTCCAGCGAATGCATTTAAATAATAAAATGGAAAAACAGCTTGAAGAGGTTAAATTGTTGTTCCAAATGGAATTAGATAAAAATGCCAAATTGTTAGAAAGTCATATTAACTTGGATCAAATTTTAATCATTGATCGTACTAACTGGGAAAAAGGTTCAAAACACCCTACCTTTAAGCTATTTGTTGGCGAACAAAAATATTATGGCGGATTTGTTCCTCTCGTTGATGATGTTTCAAAACAAGAAAGTGCGCTACAAACATTACTTCTGATTTTGATAATATTTTCTATCATTATTGGTAGTGGATTGCTTGGATTTTTTTATAACTTAATCATAGCAAATGACAAAATCAAACAACAACAACAATTTATGCAACAACTTATTGATTCTTTTGATCATCCATGCTTTGTCATCAATGCAAATAATTATCAAGTTGAATTAGCCAATTCAGCCACACAAGCATTGGGCATATGGCCTCAAGCGACATGCTATGCATTGATGAACCAAGGAAATGAACCTTGTGCGGGTCAAAATGCGCCTTGTCCCCTTCACAAAGTCAAACAAACTAAAAAAGCCACTATAGTAGAACATATCCATTTTGATAAAAAGGGTCATCCCAAAAATATTGAAGTACACGGTTTTCCTATTTTTGATCGTGAGGGCAATATTAGCCACATGATTGAATATTTTTTGGACATCACCAAACGTAAGCAAGCAGAAATAACACTTTCTCAACAAAATAAGGCACTTAAACTTAAAAATGAACAATTGGATGCTTTGACCCATCAATTAAAAGCATTACAACACGAAAGACTTTATCAACTTAACCAAGCTTATGAACGTTTTGTGCCCCGTGAATTTTTAGCACTACTCAACAAACAAAGCATTATTGATGTTCAACTTGCTGATCATGTTGAAAAAGAAATAACCGTTTTATTTTCTGATATTCGTGATTTTACTTCGCTATCAGAAAAAATGACCCCACAGGAAAATTTTAACTTTATCAATTCTTATTTGAGCAAAATGGAACCGATTATTGCGCAATATCACGGATTTATTGATAAATATATCGGTGATGCTGTTATGGCGTTATTTTCTAGCAATGCCGATGATGCTGTGCATGCTTCAATTGCGATGTTAAAAAAATTGATTAATTACAATCAAGAGCGGCAAAAGGTAAACTATTGCCCCATTAAAATTGGTATTGGGCTCAATACGGGTCCACTGATGTTGGGTACAGTAGGCGGTGAAAATCGTATGGATAGCACCGCCATTTCAGATGCTGTTAATTTAGCATTTCGTGTCGAACAATTAACTAAAACTTATGGCGCTGGATTATTAATCACAGAATATACCTACCACAAATTAACAGATCTTTCGCAATATAAAATTCGCGTGATTGACCATGTCATGGTAAAAGGAAAAACTAAACCTGTTACAATCTATGAAGTGTTTGATGCAGATAAGCCTGCTATTGTTCAACTCAAATTGAGCACTCAACACGATTTTGAACAAGGCTTTAGTTATTTTCATAATGAGCAATTTAAG
>CAYFOB010000024.1:6774-9002 GCA_964344525.1 uncultured Thiomargarita sp. | reverse complement strand
CAACTTTTTGAAAAAGTCTTGCAAATCAACAATGATGATAAAGCTGCACAAGTTTATTTAGAACAATGTCAAAAAGTGTTAAGCATGAGAATGCCAGAAAGAGCAAAAATCATGGTAGTAGATGATGATCCCTTAAATATCCAAGTACTGTCCAAATTTTTAACCAGCAAACAATTTGAAGTCTTAAGTGTAGAAAATGGAAAAGAAGCCATCAAAGCGATTGAATTGATGTCTCCACATTTAATCCTATTAGATGTGATGATGCCTGATATAAATGGTTTTCGAGTTTGTCAACAAATCAAGGAAAATCCCAAAATTCAAAAAATTCCTGTTATTTTTATGACTGCCTTATCAGAAACTATAGAAAAAGTTAAAGGTTTTCAATCAGGCGCTGTAGATTACATTACGAAACCTTTTCAGTATGAGGAAATTTTGGCACGCATTAAAACGCATTTATATCTGAGCCATTTGCAACAACAGCTGCAAATCAGGAATATCGAATTGGAAAGCCACAAGTTGCAACTCAAGAAAAAAATTCAAACAATGGAAACCGATTTAGGAGTCAATGTTGATGAATGATATTGAAGAAAACAAGGGAAATATCTTGGTTGTTGATGATACACCATCTAGCTTGCGGCTGCTTACAGAGATGTTGATCGAGAATGGCTATGAGGTGCGTCCCACCCCCAATGCTAAGTTGGCGCTCAAATCGGTAGAAATAAAAGCGCCAGACTTGATTATTTTGGACATTATGTTGCCTGATATCAATGGCTATGAGGTTTGTCGCCGCTTAAAAGCCTCAAAACACAGCCGCGAAATTCCAGTGATTTTTATCAGCGCTATGGAGGATACCACAAACAAGATCAAAGGTTTTAAAGTGGGGGGGGTTGACTACATTACCAAACCCTTTGAATATGAAGAAGTCTTAGTTCGGGTTAAAACGCACCTAACAATACATGCTATACAAAAAAAGCTTGAAATCAAGAACACACAATTAGAACAAGAAATCATCACACGTCAACAATTTGAAACGGCACTACAAAAAGCGCATGATGAGTTAGAGCAAAGGGTTGAGGAACGAACTTGGGAACTAGCAAACACAAACCAAGCCTTACAACACGAAATCAAAGAACACAAAAAAGTTGAAAAGGCGCTACAAAGAGCGCATGACAAACTAATGACTATTTTAGACACCATGCCAAATGGTGTCTATATTGTTAATCAACAATATGAAATTGAATATATCAATCCTACCCTTAAAAAAGAATTTGGTCCTGTTGAAGGACGCAAATGTTATAGCTATTTTCACGATCGAAGCAATGTTTGTCCTTGGTGTAAAAAACCAGAAGTTTTGGCGGGAAAATCGGTTAGATGGGAATGGTATTCATTCAAAAATAATAAATATTATGATTTATTTGATACACCTATAAAAAATATAGATGGCAGTATTTCTAAGTTTGAAATTTTCCACGATATTACTGAACGAAAAGAAGCAGAAACTACATTAAAACAAGCAAAAGAACAGGCCGAATTTGCTAATCGTGCTAAAGGTCAATTTTTAGCGAATATGAGCCATGAAATTCGCACACCTATGAACGCCATCATTGGCTTGAGCAAACTCGCCCTGAAAACCGAGCTGACAGTCAGGCAACAGCATTATCTCACGCAAATAGAATCCTCCGCCCATGCTTTACTTGGCATTATCAACGATATCCTTGACTTTTCAAAGATTGAAGCTGGCAAATTAAGCATGGAAAAGATCAATTTTCACTTGGATGAAATCCTGGACAACATTAACAATTTGTTGAGCTTGCAGATTGAAGAAAAAGGGTTGGCATTGTTCATAATCACCGGGCAGGATGTACCTCGTGATTTGATAGGCGATCCATTGCGGCTTAAGCAACTTTTAACCAATCTCACGACAAATGCGGTAAAATTCACAGAAAAAGGCAAAATTATCATTAAAACAGAGTTAGTTAAACTGGAAACAGAGCAAGTTAAATTGCGTTTTACCGTTCAGGATAGTGGCATAGGCATTTCTCAAAAACTGATCGCTAAATTGTTTGATACTTTTACCCAGGCTGATGGCTCCACCACACGCAAGTTTGGTGGCACTGGACTCGGGCTGGCTATTAGCAAACGATTGGCAAAAATGATGGGAGGGGATATTCAGGTCAAGTCCCAACCTGGTCAGGGAAGCAGCTTCAGCTTTACAGCTGTCTTTGGTT
>CAYFOB010000024.1:0-6745 GCA_964344525.1 uncultured Thiomargarita sp. | reverse complement strand
ACCGGCTAAACAAGCCGACCAGCGCCAAGAGCATGCAAAATATTTGGGGCGCACGAATTTTATTAGTTGAGGACAATGCCATTAATCAACAAGTGGCGCAGGAAACGATGGAAGAGGCAGGTATCGTGGTGGAAATTGCCAATAATGGTAGAAAGGCGGTTTCCATGCTTTCAGATAAGTCAGCTTTTGATGGCGTACTCATGGATGTACAAATGCCAGAGATGGATGGCTATCAAGCCACCCAACTAATTAGAAAAAATCCGCGATATAGTAAATTGCCCATTATTGCTATGACAGCCCATGCTATGATTGGTGACAGAGAAAGATGTCTTGCAGCAGGCATGAATGATTATGTTGCTAAGCCCATTGTGGATCAATTGTTTACTGTGCTGGGAAAATGGATTAAAGCAACAACTCCAGCAATCCCCAAAAAGGATAAGGGCGCTAAAGATGAAACGTTGCCTGATAAATTGCCAGGTATTGATATTGATTCAGCCCTAAAGCGGCTCGGTGGTAACCGAAAACTTTTCAAAAAGTTATTAAAAGAATTTGACCAAGATTACCAAAATGTGGCCACTGATATTCGAGCGGCACTGGTCCAAAAAGATTTAGAAACCGCCCTCAGATTGAGCCATACTCTCAAAGGAGTTGCTGGCAATTTATCTGCCTATCAGTTACAAGATGCCGTGTGCCAGTTAGAAAATGCTTTAATGCAAGCGCGTTGTGATGAGCATCTGATGAATCGCGTTGAAATATCTTTAGCGCAATTGTTACAATCTATCCAAAACCTTGCACAAGAAGATAAGACTGAAACAGAGGAAATCAGCGCAACACCTTTAGATATTTCGGTTGTAACCCCTTTATTAATTGAATTAACCAAACTGATTAAAAAAAATAGTGCTAATGCTGAAGACTCTTTAGCTACCCTCAAGGTAGCAATGAAAGGAGGGAGGTTTGTTGAGGAGTTAAAACAATTGGAAAAGTGCTTAAACATATTTGATTTCAATGGCGCACAAATTTCTTTGGAGGCCATTGCTTGTGGCCTTGGTATTCAATTGAAATATCCTTAATTGTTGAAATATTCAACATTTAAGTACTGAACCATGAATTTTCAGGTATGCAAGTCGTCCAAAGCAGCGCTTTGGACTCCAAAATGTGGTAAAATTCATGAACAGGTACTTATAGCTAATGTTAACTTAAGGTAATAATATGCAAAAAATATTGATTGTAGATGATGTGCCTGCAAATATAAAAATATTGATTGAGGCCTTAAAAAATTCTAATTATGACCTCATTGTCGCAACCACCGGAAGTGCGGCTTTAAAAGTGGCGACGTCTGAAATCCCTGATTTGATTATGCTAGATATCGTAATGCCAGAAATGAATGGGTATGAAGTTTGCGCCAAGCTTAAGGCAAACAAGATAACCCAAAATATTCCAATCATTTTTATCACAACGCAAGGAAAACCAGAGAATGAAAGCAAGGGATTTGAGCTTGGAGCGGTGGACTATATTACCAAGCCCTTTAGTCTGCCCATTGTTCGAGCGCGGGTGAAAACGCATTTAAATTTGAAACTGGCTTACGATGAATTAGAAAAGAAAAATGCAGCCTTGGAGGAAGCAGCCGCTTTGCGTGAAGATGTCGAACGCATCACTCGCCACGATCTCAAAAATCCTCTGAATGGCATCATTGGTGGTTCTACATTTATCGTTGAAGACGATAATCTGACCTCTAAACAAAAAAGAATGTTAAAAATCATTGAGGAATCAGCTTATAAAATGTTGGGAATGATCAATCGTTCTCTTGATCTTTATAAAATGGAGACAGGGGCTTATCACTACAACCCAACCCCGGTGGATATTTTACCAATAATCAAGAAAATTATAACCGACACCCAAAATCTCTCAATTCCCAAAGAATTGTCTGTGATTACAAAAATAGGAGAAAAAGCAGTGACAGAGGATGACACCTTCATTGTTCAAGGAGAACAACTGTTGTGCTATTCCATGCTGGCTAATTTACTCAATAATGCGCTGGAAGCTTCACCAGAGGGAGAGCAGATTACCATTTCTCTTCAGAAAGAAGAAACCGCAAATATCAGCATTCACAATAAAGGGGTAGTTCCCCCTAAAATTAGGGAGCGTTTCTTTGACAAATATGTGACTTATGGAAAAATTCAAGGCACCGGGTTAGGTACTTATTCAGCCCGTTTAATGGTAGAAACGCAAGGGGGAAGTATTCATTGTGATACCTCAGATGAAACAGGCACAACGGTGACTGTTCTATTACAAAAGTAAAAAGATGAAAATTGATAACTTAATCTCAAAAATACTGATTGTGGATGACGTACCTACCAACATAAATATGTTAATTGAGGTATTAAACAATCCTAATTATGAAATTCTTGCCGCAACTAATGGAAATGCCGCATTAGAAGTGGCCGAGTCTGAAATTCCTGATTTGATTCTCCTAGACGTTGTGATGCCTAAAATGGATGGATACGCAGCTTGTAAAAAAATCAAGGAAAATGTAACAACCAAAAAAATCCCAATCATTTTTCTCACAGCGCGAGCCAGTGTAGAAGATGAAACCCGGGGGCTTGAGCTTGGGGCGGTAGATTATATCACCAAGCCTTTCAGTCCGCCCATCGTTAACGCGCGGATAAGAAATCATCTGGAATTGAAAAAACAAAGAGATATACTGGAAAACCTTTCAGCGATTGATGGGCTAACAGGTATCCCTAACCGCCGTCGCTTTGATGAATATCTTGAGCATGAATGGCATAGATGCATACGGAGCGCTTCGCCACTCTCTTTGATTATGATGGATATTGATTATTTCAAGCGCTTCAATGATAATTATGGTCATTTAGCCGGTGATGATTGTCTCAAACAGGTCGCATTTGTATTGAAGAAAAGCCTTGAAAGAAAAACCGATTTTGTGGCTCGGTACGGTGGTGAAGAATTTGCCTGTATTCTCCCTATGACAGATATAAAAGGCGCTATTCTCATGGCAAATCGGTTACGGGAAAACATTATCTCATTGGCTATCCCACATACTTATTCTACTGTTGCCGATTGCCTGACTATAAGCCAAGGAGCTGCCACTATAACGCCTTCACAGGATTCCAGGTTCACTACATTGATAAATGCGGCAGATAAAGCACTGTATGAAGCGAAAGCGTGTGGGCGTAATCGGGTAAAAGTGATGGATGGCAAGTTGTGATTAACAGAGTTTGTTGCAGTAATTAAGTGATGTTACGCAACCTCGTTCACAAGTCACAAAGCTTGCGCTTTGCGACTATAGGAACAAAAGTGCGTAAGTACCTGTTCACAAGTTTTAGCACATTTTGGAGTCCAAAGCAGCGCTTTGGACTCCAAAATACCTGAAAATTCATGGTTCAGTACTTAACATCAGTTAATCTCGAAAAGGGGTGGTAACAATTTATGACTCAACAATTTTTCCTAAAACTCAGATTCTCTTTATTCAATTCTATCGGTTCAAAGCTATTTCTCTACGTGTTAGCTGGTGCTTTGGTTGGATTGGGGGGCATGTCTTACTTTTTCTATCAAGTTTTTGAAGATCGTGCTAAGGATGAAATCCTTAGTACTTTAAAAACGCAAGTGACATCCATTGATGGTGCATTGAACCGTATTGAAGAATCCATGATCGGTTTGTCTTCTGCTGTTACTAGCATGCACAAGATGGGGATTTCTGATCCAGAAGCCTATAAAAAATTGGCTTTTGAATTTTTTCAAAAGCGCCCAAAGCTCGTTGTTGGCAATGGTTTTGGTCAAGCGCCTTTCCAAATTGTACCAAGCCATCAATGGTATTGGCCCTATTTTTATGTTGATCAAAACGAACCTGATGCGGTGGGACAATTGTTACCTGCGCCGCATAACACTATTCGTTCTGCAGAGCTGTTTTCTGATGATAATTATCCAGAGCAGGATTACTACACTGTGCCATTTGCAGAAAACAAGTCTTTATGGTCAGAACCTTACGATTGGTATGGTATTACCATGACGAGCTTTTTAAATGCTTTTTTTGATGAGCAAGGTAAAGTGATTGGGGTTGCAGGGGCTGATGTCAATGTGACGGCTTTAAGTGAGCAGGTGAGTGATTCAGTTATCAGGGAAGGGGGATACTTTGCTATTTTAAACAAACAAGGTCGCTTACTCTCTTATTCGCCTGATCCTGAGAAGGCGAAAGCCAGAGTCAGTTATCAACAGCTACCCTTGCTCAGTGAAATTTGGCCACAAATACAACAGGAACAATTTGGGCTGCTTGAAGTCGGTGGCACTTTTTTAGGTTATCAGCGGATTCCCAGCACCCAATGGTTAATGGTGGCAATCGTGCCACAATCACTGGTACTTGGACCCGTGTTTGCGATTACGGTGATGGGAACCTTGGGCGCAGGAATTGTGCTGGCGCTCGTGGTGGTGTTATTTGTTCGTCGCCTCAATCGCCGTTTGCAACCAATTTTGGATGAGTGCAATAAGTGGGGAAAAGCTTTAATAAGCGGGGGTGATGAATTAGAGGTGCTGGATCGCTCTTTTCATCAAATGGCGACACAATTAAAAGCATCGTTTGAAACTTTGGAAGCTAAAAACGCTGAGTTGCAACGCTTGGATCAGATTAAGGACGAGTTTTTAGCCAATACTTCCCATGAATTAAGAACCCCACTTAACGGTATTATCGGCATTGCCGAATCATTGATAGATGGAGCAACTGGTCAATTGGGCGATCAAACTCAGGCGAATCTCGCCATGATTGTGGGCAGTGGCAAACGATTGTCAGCTTTGGTTAACGACATTCTTGATTTTTCCAAGTTAAAACACCAAACACTTGAGCTACAATTGAAACCGATAGCGCTTCGAGAAATTGTCGAAATTGTATTAACTTTAAGCCAGCCCTTGGTGACCAAAGTGCAACTGATTAATGATGTGGCAGAGGATTTACCACTTGCCCACGCTGATGAAAATCGTTTACAACAAATTCTCCATAACCTCGTGGGTAATGCGATTAAATTCACCGACAGCGGGTGCATCGAAATTTCGGCTAAAGTGGTAAATCATCAATTGGAAATGTGCATTTCTGATACGGGGATTGGCATTGCTGGGGATAAATTAGACAGAATATTTGAATCCTTTGAACAAGCGGAAGGTTCGACAGCCAGAGAATATGGGGGCACCGGCTTAGGATTAGCCGTCACCAAACAATTAGTGGAATTACACGGTGGTTGTATTAGAGTCGAATCTCAACTTGGCGTTGGTTCACAATTTTTCTTTACAATGTCCATTTCAGAAGAAAAAGCATCGCCTCAGCTATCAACTCCTCAATTATCAAAAATTGATGCTCTGGCCACCGGCATGCTCACAGTTGCACCCGTCACAACTGCGCAATTCACAATTTTGATTGTGGATGATGAACCTGTTAATTTACAGGTACTTAACAACTTTTTATCCTTGCAAAACTATCACATTATTCAAGCGAGCAATGGTTCTGAAGCGCTCTCCATCATAGAAAAAGGTTTAAAACCGGATGCCATTTTGCTTGACGTGATGATGCCACACATGACAGGCTATGAAGTGACACAAAAAATTCGTGAAAAATGGCAAGCTGATGAAGTGCCCATTTTATTGTTGACAGCAAAAAATCAATTGGCTGATTTAGTCACAGGATTAGAACTGGGAGCAAATGATTATTTGACGAAACCCTTTTCCAAAGATGAACTGTTAGCCCGCCTGAAAACTCATATTAATATCAAATGCCTCAAAGCGGAAAATATGCGCATGAGTGCGGAACTTGAAGTAACGCGCAAAATACAACAAATGCTGTTACCCAAGGAGCAAGAACTTGAGCAAGTGGTTAACTTGGAAATGGCTGGTTTTATGGAACCAGCAGAAGAGGTGGGTGGCGACTATTACGATGTACTTCAACATAATGGGCGCTTTTTGTTTGGCATTGGTGATGCGACGGGACATGGACTTGAAAGTGGACTCTTGGCGTTGATGACGCAAGCTGCAGTACGAACCTTATTGGAACATGGCGAAACTGATGCTGTCAAATTCCTCAACAGCCTCAATGGCATGATTTATAAAAATGTGCAAGAACGTTTATTAGTTGATAAAAACCTCACCCTTTCTTTATTGGAATACCAACCCCCCTCCTTCAAAAAAAGCGAAGGCATTTTACGCATTTGTGGGCAACATGAAGATATCATTGTCGTGCGAAATGGCAGCCTGGAACGTTTAGAGACAGACAATTTAGGCTTTCCTGTCGGTTTAGTAAGCGATATCACAGAATATGTGGCTCAAACGGAAGTCACATTGAAGAAAGGTGATGTTGTTGTCTTGTACACTGATGGTATTACTGAAGCTGAAAATCCTGAAAGGAAAGAATATGGGATAGAGCGACTTTGTGAAGTTGTCAAACAACACTGGCAAACCTCAGCCAATCGCCTCCGAGAAATGGTAATTAATGATGTGCGACAATATATTGGTGAACAGAAGGTGTTTGATGATATGACGTTGCTGATTTTGAAGCAAAAATAAACTGGCAGGTTGAAACCCAAACCTGAAAAAAACTTGACAGGTTTCCAAAACCTAACAACTGACGTTACGCAACCTATTTCTAAAACCCATGAATAACTACACGGATTACTTTTAAAACGGCACCGTCAAAACGAACTGTGATTTATGTGATTTTTATGATGATTTTTTTAAATTTTATTGATAGCTT
>CAYFOB010000023.1:17014-18149 GCA_964344525.1 uncultured Thiomargarita sp. | reverse complement strand
TGCCCCGAAGCTCCGCTTCGAGTTTTCTTCCAATTTCCGCCCTCCGGCACTAGCATGCGATAAAATTTCAACCAACAATAGGTATTTTAATCTGCTGCACAACGAAATCCAATATCAAAAGAGCGAAATTCTGGTTCTCTTAATACCTTGGCACTACAACGAACACCGCTGGGGGTATTTTTTGAACTGCCCCCCATCACATATCCTTCTTGCGTCCATTCGCTCACATTGCCCGCCATATTTAGACAACCATAAATGGAAATACCTTCATAAAAGGATTCCACTGGCGCAGAATAAGTAAATCCATCCAATTCGCCCCACTTTTCACCGCCTGTGTTAGCTTTTTTATAATCCCATTGATTGCCCCAAGGCCAAATTCGTCCATCTGTGCCACGGGCAGCTTTTTCCCATTCTATTTTTGTGGGTAAACGTTTTCCTGCCCATCTCGCAAAAGCATAAGCATCCCACCAATCAATCCCAACGACTGGATGTTCTGGCTGCTTAAATGTGTCTTTACGGAAAGGTGCTAATTGGGCAGCAACGGTTTCTCTAAATAATGGGGGGCGGTATTCCCGCCAATATCTTGGCGTATGATTTTTATTAGCGGGTTCATCAGGATGACAAAATTGATGAGGATTGTCGATTGTCTCTTCCAAAAAATGTTGATAGTCTTTGTTTGTGACTTCTGTGCGATCAATCAAAAAAGCCTTTGTGTGTTCGTGAGTTTTGTTGTCTCCAGATAGAAACTCACCGGCAGGAATTTCAATCATTTCGCCCATAATGGCTCTTCCCTCAAGTACATCAAGCTGTGTTTTTGGGGTTGTACGCTCTGGGGATTTTGGGCTTTTCTTTTCGCCGGGTGCTTCTACTTTTGTGGTTTTATATTCCAGACCCGTTATCTGTTTCCAGCCAGAAGAGGGATGCAAAATACCTTTCGCATCAACAATCAATGCCTCAACCCCTTGTTTTTGTTCTACCCACTCCATTCCCTTTTTTGTACCCATCACAAATACGGCTGTTGCATAAGCATCAGCCAAGGTGGGATCTGCCGTTAGAATTGTGACACTTTGGCAATCCCTCGCAGGATGTCCGGTGCTTGGATCAATAATGTGGCTGAAGCGTTTTCCCTCTTTGA
>CAYFOB010000023.1:0-17004 GCA_964344525.1 uncultured Thiomargarita sp. | reverse complement strand
TGACAAAATAGCGCTCATAATCACCAGAGGTTGCCACCGCAATGTCCCCAATCAGAAAACGGTCAATAAAATGATTAGGATGACGCGGGTTTTGAATCGCCACTTTCCAAGGGACACTGGCTTTTTTTCCAAGTAGATACATATCTCCGCCAGCACTCACGGCTGCTTGTTTTATGCCCATATCAGCCATCGTCTGAATCGCCACTTTAGCAGCATAGCCTTTACCAATCCCCCCCAAGTTCACTTTCATTCCTCGTTGTGGTAAATACACAGACAATTTTTTTTCATTCATTTCAATCAAAGAGGCATCAACAAATTTTAAATGGGTCTTTATTTGAGCCTCACTGGGCAACGCCTGGGTTGGGTTGCGAAAAGGCCATAAATCCCAAACCGCACCAATCGTGATGTCAAAAGCCCCTCCTGTTTCAGTGTGAATTTTTTTGGCCAGTTCTAAGACAAAAAAAGTCTCTTGATCGACAGACACCGGCGCAATTCCGGCCTGTTCATTCAATCGAAATATATCGCTGCTCGGATGCCAAGATGTCAGTTTGGATTCCAACGCTTGTAGACGATCTGTTGCCGCTCTAATGGCTTTTAGGGCTAATTCTTGATCTGCTGCCGCCACAATAAAAGAAAATTTGCTACCCATTAAAACGGCTTCACGTCCTACTAAACCTGTTGTTGAGAAATAATCATCAGCGGTGATTGGAAGTGGCTCATCGTGGGGTTCTTCAATCTCAACAGGAGATTGATGGGTCAAAAAGCCCCAGGCAAGGACAGCTATTAATACGATGAAAAAAAGCAGCCAATTTTTTGTACCAAATTTCCTCATTTATTTTTTTTCCTCAGGAATAGAAACGCAACGAAAGCCAATATCGTTATACCAATGGTGTGGATTATGTGCCCATCGCCGTGATTTTCTGACGTGATCAGGCGCTATCCATGATGCCCCGCGGACAACTTTCCGTGTTGAACGTTCATTGCCTGCACTTAAGTTGTTTTCAAGAAAATGAGGCTCTGGTGGGGTTCCATCTGCGGGTCCTTTGGGGTTTGAAAGCTGCAGGTTGGCCAAAAGTGTTCGATATTGATACTTGTCATACCAATCCGCCACCCATTCTCGAACATTACCCCCCATATTAAACAGCCCCCATTGATTAATATCAATTTTAGCATCAACCCACAAAGGACCTAGAATAAATGGTTGATTTACCACCGCGGTTTGAGAAGTATTTTTGCCGGCTGCGGCTTCCCACTCTGCTTCTGTGGGCAAGCGTTTTTTAGCCCACTTGGCATAAGCATGAGCGTCATACCAGGAGATAAAACGAACTGGTAATTGATCTCCCCAAGCCGGAAAACCTCTTTTCCAAGGACCTTGCGGTTTGTAACCCGTTGTTTCTACAAAACGCTTGAATTGGGCGTTGGAGACTTCATAACGATCAATCAAAAAACGGTTCAATTGGACTGTGAGTTGTGGCTTTTCATCATAGCGCCCGTTTGAATCACCCAAGGTGTAAGCACCGGCTGGTATCATAACCATTTCATCTGGTGCAGACAAACCGGTGCGCCATAAGCTTAAAATCGATAGTGCGATAATAATTTTCAAATTGTTCATTAGACTTGTTCATAAATAATTTTGAACTGTGATTTCAAATTATTTAACTGATGTTACGCACTCTCTGCGAATAACTACAAGGATTACTTTTAAAAAAGGATAAACCACTAGGTTTTGGCGGTGCCGTTTTAAAAATAATCCTTGTAGTTATTCGGGTTTTATTTGAGTGAATGTTTGGAAATTAAGTGCGCAGGTAAAGCAAAAATTATTTCATGCACGTTCCTTAGCTATTTCTCTTTACGTTTAGCAAGCGTTTTATTATAAGCATTAATAATATCTGTCCGTAGCACAATACCAACGATTTCCAGTGATCCCTCTTCTTTTACAACAGGTAATCGGCTGATTTCACGGATTCCTAACCGTTGCAATGCGCTACCCATCGGTTCATAAGGATAAGCGACTAATACATCTGTTGTTGCAATTTCAGCGACTGTCCTACCTGAAAACCGTCCCCTCGCCATTGCAGTATCTAAATCCTTGATACTGACGACACCTGCCAACTTCCCAGCCTCATCTACCACTGGAAATCCATGACGATGACTTTGATCAAATTTTTCCATCAACTGAAAGAGTGACATTGTTAAGGGCACCGTCTCAACCTCAGTACTCATGGCATCACCAACCGTCGTTGTTTCCATCACATCGGTAGCGTGTTCTGGCGCACCTCTTCTTATCTTTATTCCACGCTTAACCAATTTGAGGGTGTACATTGAAGTAGGGCTCATTGTTTGAGCGACTAAGGTACTAATCACGGTTGCCAACATAATAGGCAAAATAATGTAATAATTATTAGTCATTTCAAAGGCAATCATAATAGCGGTGAAAGGCGCATGTGCCGCGCCCCCAAAGAACGCCGCCATCCCTGCCAATGCATAAGCGCCTGGCTCAGCCGTAATCGTCGGAAACCAGGTATGAACAATAATCCCAAATGTGCTACCCAACATCGCGCCCATAAACAATGAGGGAGTAAAAGTACCCCCTGAGCCCCCTGAGCCTAACGTTAAACTGGTCGTAAATATTTTGATGACTAACAGCGCAAAAACTAAGTGCAAGGCTAAGGAGCCATTCATCGCATCAGAAATGCTTTCATATCCCATCCCAAAAATACGGGGAAATTCGCCAACTTGAAATCCCTCAAATTGAAATAAAATAATAGCAATCACGCCTAACACCAAACCACCCAGCGCTGGCTTAAAATATTCAGAAACTGGCACTTTATGCCACAATTCTTCCATTTTAAACAAGACTTTAGTGAAACTAAGCGCCCCAATGGCCGCAAATACACCCAATATTGCATAGAAAAAGAGTTCCCACACGCTAACCAGGGTATATAGCGGTGCGATAAAACACTCCTCCTTATAAAATTGGGCAATCGTATCAGCCACCACGGCGGAAATAACAATGGCACTAAAATAGCCCGCTTCGACATGACCCAAAATGAGTTCTAAGGCAAATATGGTGCCGGTGATTGGGGCATGAAAAGTCGCCGCAATACCAGCACCAGCACCACAAGCAAGTAGTAAACGTATCCTCTCTTCAGTCATCGTGAAAATTTGTCCGACTGTCGAGCCTAAAGCTGAGCCAATTTGGGCAATAGGACCTTCAAGCCCGACAGAGCCACCTGATCCAATGCAAAGCGCTGAGGCAACCGACTTGACCACGCCAACCCGCGGATGAATACGTCCCCCATGTACTGATACCGCTTCTAGCACTTCAGAAACCCCGTGCCCTCTGGCTTCTCGCGCAAAGTGAATAATAATAGGCGCAAAAATCAGCGCCCCTAAGGCGGGAACAATCATCAAATGATAAATCCCTAAACCTTCCAGCAGCCCCCACAATTTTTCTTCAAAAAAAATGTGGTGTACCTTTTCAACTAGCCATTCCGTAAAAATGGCACCAAATCCAGCCCCAATGCCGACTATCAGTGCTAATGTGGTGATGACGACTAAGTCAGGCATATTTTTAAATTTTTGCAAAGAAAAAAATGATAACATGTGACAAGTCCTTAATACTACTTAATTAATTTAATTATAAGTCTAGCAAAATTCCCAAAAATCATGGAATGTGTACTCTATTTATAGAGTATGTACGTTAGACGGCGTTGACAAGTCAAATTAGTGCCGTTATCATCATCTAAAATAAATCTTGGACTTCAAACAATGATAAAGCAAAATTTTTGGTTAGTGTTGTTTGTCATAATGTACAACCCACTCGCTGCTGCTGAACTGCAAATTTCTAAAGCAGTAAAGCAGTGGGAACAAACGGCTGAAGTTAACAGGGTTATTTTTTCGCCTGATGGACGTTGGCTAGTTTCTGCTACCAATGACAATACAGTTAAAGTGTGGCATGTGCAATCAGGAGAATTGCAACATAATTTGCAGGGACACCCAAGCCAAGTTAAACTTATTGCATTTTCGCCAAATAGTGAATGGTTGGCTACGGTGGATTCTGATAATTTTATTAAATTATGGGCGATGAGCACCGGGTTGGTGCGACACAATTTTGTCTATCAAGTGCCTATCAGCTCAATCGCCTTTTCCTCAAATAACCTATGGCTGGCGGTGGGTAGCTTGGATGGTCAAGTGAAATTATGGGGGCTAGAATCAGGATGGGTGCAACACGTTTTATATCATGAAGGGGGAGTTTCTTCACTCGCTTTTTCTAATAAAAATGGCGCATTGTTGCTAGCCTCTGGTGGTAATAGATATGTCAATGTGTGGAATTTGGATTCTGGAGAATGGCGCTATCGTTTTGATTTTAAAGAATTTGACAAAGAATATGCCTACGTCTCCTCAATCACATTTTCTCCAAATGGTGCCTTGCTGGCATCCGGTGGTGAAAAATACGTCAAGGTGTGGGAACTCCAATCAGGCCAATTGCGATATTCCTTGAGAAATAATCCTGGACATCTCGTCAAATTTTCTCCAAATGGGCGTTGGCTCGTTTCAAGTTTGTATGGAAAATTGAACGTGTGGCAGGCAGAATCAGGACAATGGAGGTACAGCTTTTCTAAAAATGGGGACTGTTCGTTTTCATTTTCCTCTGATAGCGCATGGTTAGCTTCATGTGGTTATGATAACCTTGTGAATTTGTGGGAGTTAGAACCCAAGTGGGTGCGCCATTCCTTAAGTCACCAAAATACCATCAGCTCAATCGCATTTTCTCCAGAGGACAATTGGTTGGCTTCTGGCGGAAATGATAAAAACGTCAAATTATGGGCTTTGAAAAGCAATGATATCACAGATTCACAGCCTCTCCCAATTTCCAACTTCCGTCCCCTCAATACGGTACTGGAAGACTATCAAGCCCAACAGCAGACTTACCAAAATCAACTAAGCAGCTTACACAGTACACAAGAATATCTTTCAAGCCTACAGGGACAACTACAAACGGCTCAAGCTGATTTTGACAATCAACAAAAAAATTTAGATTACAAAAAAGCCCAATTTGAGCTCGCTCAAGAGTTGGAATTACAAAAAGAGGGATTTTCAGCAGATGAACAAAAACAGCACTATCACCAAGCTTTGGAAATTTATGAAAATACCAAACAAGACCTCATTCGACGCCAACAACAAGTGACAGCTGCAGAAACAGAAATCACGAAAAAACAGGAAGTTTTAAGGGCGCTTGCTCAAAAATTGGATGATTTACGTAGAGAATTGGTGGTAGCCCATTACCAACAACTCAAAATGCAAGTTGAACAAACAAAAGTCGTTGAAGTACGCGAAGAAATGGTTTGCAGCTACAATATGACAATGCGAGAATGTCAAGTACAAGCAAAAACTTCTGTGAAACGCAAAGCTATCGAGCAAGGTATAGCAGTGCTGTTTAATGGCATTAATTGGACAAATTTGCTGAACAATGACGCGGACACACAAAAAAAAATACGACATCAAATCGGTGCTTTGCTTTTGGGGCATGAAGTATTAGATGAAGGTTTTACTAAAGCGGGTGGTTATTTTTATCAAATTCGTGCGACTGTAAAAGGTCAAGTGCCTGCAGAATTGTGGGCGGTTTTTTTGTAACTACAGGGATGAGTTATAAAAAAGGACCTAGGTTTTATCCCATTTATAACTCATCCCTGTAGCTGTCACAACTTTCGCTTTTGTTTGAATCAGAATTATGACCAAAAAATACAACTTCGCCATATTCGGGCTCCCCCGCTCAGGCAAAACATGCCTGTTAGCTGCCCTTGATATGCAACGCATTGAGCATCCTGCTGGTTATACCTGTTCATTGTTACCAGTAAAAATTAAAAAACCACTTGGCGTTTCTTGGACAGATGCCGAAAAAGAAGCTGAGATTCTACACAAAAGTAGTGCGCAGCTTGAGAAAGCCAAAGAACTCATAGAACAAGGCGCATTGCCTGAGAAAACAGAACTCAGCATAGATTTCATTTTTGATTATAAATTTTCCTCACAACAAACAGGAGAATTTCAGGCGCGATTAATTGATTATGGCGGCGAATTAGTGCTTCCTCAAAACGCGCCGCTAGATATGGCAAAAGAGTTGCGCGAAAAATTCCAAAGCGCGGATGGACTTTTTGTTTTAGCACCCGCTCCCCTTAAGGGTTCTGAACAACTTAACAAATTGCAAAAAACAATGGGACTCATAGAATTTTCTAATCCCATTGCCTTGTTAATTACAAAATGGGATCGTCAACAAACAATCACATGTGATGAACTCCCCAGCGCGGAGCATCGTGATTTATATAATCATATCATAAACAAAGTTGGAAAAGAAAATTGTCAGATTTTTCCTGTCAGCGCCTTTGGAAAGTGTAACACGCACGAAACAGAGTCCCCTAAACAAGCTAATCCCCTTCCTTCAATTGGCTTATTGGATAGCTTTATTTGGGTGGCACAACGCATAGAAAGCATTCAATCACAAAACGATACAGCTCTGTTGCAAAATTATGAACAAGCCGTTGCCAATTATAAAAAATGGCTACCCTACCCATCACTTGTCCTATGGAAACTGAAACGCCAAGGAAAGAAAATCGTTCGCCGTTTTCCCAAAAAATCGGAAAAAGGCAAACGTGCGAGAAAGGCACGATTGCAAGCATCACTGACCTGGTGGAGTCGCCTATTGGTGTTTGTTCCCTTAATAGTGATTATACCATTAACCCTATTGTCAGGTAGACAAGCATACCTAGATAAGAAAAATTATGCTGAAGTCCACCGCACATTAAATCATCCTGATGCCAAATTAGATGATATTAAAAAAGCCGAACAATGGTTAGAAAATTATTACTATATTGCACCACTTTCGCATCCCCTTTCCTGGCTATTTGTCGTCACTAATGGTACCGCAAAATCTGAATTAAATCACTCGCGTAATCTCAGAGAACAACGGTTTTGGCAAACAATACAAGATGCACCTTCTATAGAAAAGAAACTTCAAATTGGCAAAACTTACCTTAAGATGATTGCTAACGGTAGACATATCAGTGAAGTTCAAACAATCGTGGAAAAAGCGGAAGAAACTTTGCGTCAAAAACGCGAACAACAATGGTGGCAACAAATAGAACAAGCCCCCACTGAGACGACCAAACTGGAAGCCGCGTATGCTTACCTTAAAAACATTTCTAATGGCGAACATCAGGCGGAAGTTGAAAACATTATCGTGCAAATTGAAGAAACATTGCATCAAAAAAAAGAACAACATCTTTGGGAACAAGTAAAAAACGCCCAATCTCGTTTACTCAAACTAACAGCTGCGCGCCATTACCAAACAACCCTGCCAGATGGTAAACATCAAGGCGAAATCAAAAATATTATCGCGCAAATTGAAGAAGCATTAGCGGAAGAAGATGAGCAACGATTATGGCAACCCGTCTTAAACGCAAACACTTCACGTACCAAAAAAGAAGCCGCGCAAACCTACCTACAAAATAAACCTGACGGAAAATATGCACCTCAAGCGAAATTGCTCATCGCACAAGCGAATGAAGTTTTACATGAAGAATGGGATCAATTCACAAAAGACTATTACGATTTGTACAATGACGGCTGGTTTTTAGAAGCAGTACAGCATTTAAGCCAAAAACAATTTCAAAACGAGCCTCAGTTACAAACACTGAAACAACAATTTACCGCTAACATCTTTAACTCATTAAATGAGTACATCGAATCGCTTATTGAAGCCAGACAATGGTCAGATGCTTATAAAAAATTGGATAATTACAATCATTGGCCAGATGACTATAAACAAGGAGATGACCAAATTCGGGCATTGCGTCACAAAGTGGAAACCGCACAAGATCATCACCTTTATACAGAATTTCTGGAAAACCAAGACATAGAACGTGTCAACAATTATTTATCTTACGCACCGCTGCAAACAATGCGGAATAAAGTTGAGGAATACAAAAAATATCTGATTGATATACAAAACCCCCTTGAACTCACACTAATCTTTGAGCGGATCAAATGGGGAAACTTTAGCGATGATGGCAACATTGTTACCGTTTACATGGACAGCGAAAAAATAATACAAGCGGCAAGCGTTGAGGCAATAGCAAATACCTCAAGTGGAGAAATTGGTCGCAAAACATTCACAAAGAAGCTCAATGACGAAGTCACCATTGAAGTCGACATTGTCGAAAAAAATTGGTTGACAGACTACGACAAAAATGGGGAGGGGAATTATACAGGCAAAGTTGACCAATTAAAAAAAGGCAAAACGCTTGAACTCAGATCACCCAAAGATGATTTTACCAATCATGCTGTATTTAGACTTGAGGGAATACCCAATCCACCCGATTTGCCTGACTGGGGAGATTAAAATCATGGTGTGGCTCTTTTGAAGTAACGCCGTTTAAGATGTTGCCACAAATAGTGCGTAGTCGCTTTGCTTGGCACTTGAAAGATTTTATTTGACGCTTTTTGTCTGAATCAGAATTTTAGAATTGACAGAATAAAATTCTGATTCAGACAAAAAGGGCATTAAAAAAGCGCAATAAGGCAAAATCAAGTCGTTTCATTTGGCGCAATTTGTTCTACATAACTGCAGCTTTTTTCAGGGCAAAGTTTTTCTGTGCCGCGCCGCTTTGTCGTTTTTATCATCAATATTGGAAAACCACATTGGGGACAAGGCTCTTGTTTTGGTTCATTAGATATCGCATATTTGCATTCCGGATATTTTGAACAAGCATAAAAAAAGTTGCCATAACGGGATTTTCTCTTGATTAACGTCCCTTGTTTGCAAGTCGGACATTGAACCCCAGTATCAACAGGTTTTTCCAACGGTTCCTTAAATTTGCATTTTGGATAAGCGCTACAACCAACAAATTTATTATAACGCCCTGGCTTGATATGTAATTCTGAACTACACCACGGGCAAACGCGCCCTTCTACAACTTCAGCCGGTGCGGCGACTTCAACAGCTTCTCCGCCTTCAAGATTGCGGGTGTAATCACAATTTGGATAACCAGAACAACCAATAAAATGTCCTAATTTACCAAGGCGTTTAGTCAGTGGTTTAGCACATTTTGGACACTTTTCATCCAAAGTTTCTTGAGTGACATCCTTGCGTTGTACACTCAATCCTTTTTCTTCAACCAACTTACTGAATTTTCCCCAAAATCTCTCCATCAACGGAAGCCATTCTTGCTCACCGCGAGAAACCGCATCAAGTTGATCTTCCAATTTAGCCGTAAAACCATAATCAACATATTGATTAAAATGTTCAGTCAAAAACTTAGTCACAACACGCCCAACATCGGTGGGAGTAAAGCGTTTTTTCTCCAGCACCACATAAGTACGTTGTTGAAGCGTAGAAATAATAGAGGCATAAGTAGAAGGACGTCCAATCCCAAACTCTTCTAAAGTTTTCACCAAACTGGCTTCCGTAAAACGCGGCGGTGGTTCAGTAAAATGTTGAGCCGTCTTAATATCTTTCAACTTCACCGACTCACCCACTTCAAAGGGGGGCAACATTTTTTCATCATCATCCCCCACTTTTTTATCATCAACCCCCTCTTGATAAACGGCCATAAAACCAGGATTGACCAAAGTAGAACCAGTCGCACGAAAATTATTACCCTTGCCACAACTAAAATCAACAGCAACAGCATCTGATGTCGCCTGAATCATCTGACAAGCGATCGTGCGTTTCCAAATCAAAGAATAAAGCTTGAATTGATCTTGCGTTAAAGACTTCTGAATATCAGATGGAATGCGTTTAGCCGACGTAGGACGTATCGCTTCGTGCGCCTCCTGAGCATTTTTCGCCTTGGTTTTATACTGGCGTGGCTGCCTTGGCAAATTTTCTTTACCATAGCGCTCACTAATGACTTCCCGGATTTCCACCACAGCCTCAGCAGAAAGATTAACAGAATCTGTCCGCATATAAGTAATCAACCCCACAGCCCCATTGCCAGCATCTATCCCCTCATACAACTGTTGAGCAATTTGCATCGTGCGTTTAGTGGTAAAACCTAACTTACGCGCAGCTTCCTGTTGCAATGTAGAAGTTGTAAAAGGCGCTGACGGTTGACGCCTGCGTTGTTTTTTCTCAATTTTAGCGACTTGTAATTGCCCGTTTGCAAGATTAAGCAGCGTGGATTGAGTATAAGCAGCTTGCTCCTCATTACTAATACTAAATTGGCTCAATTTTTTACTTTCAAATTGATTCAATTTAGCACTAAAAGATTGTTTACCTTTACTACAAGCCGCATCAACCGTCCAATATTCGCGCGGCTTAAATTTTTCAATTTCCTGTTCACGTTCCACAATCAAACGGAGTGCAGGACTTTGCACCCGCCCTGCCGACAACCCATAACGAATTTTTTTCCACAACAACGGCGACAAACTAAATCCCACCAAATAATCCAACGCCAACCGCGCCCGTTGAGCATTCACCAAATTCATTGACAAAGAATCTGGATTAGCAACAGCAGCTTGAATAGCAGGCTGTGTAATTTCATGAAATGTCACACGATGCACAGACTTATTTTGCAAAATTTGCTTATCCTTAAGAATTTCAAGCAAATGCCAAGAAATCGCCTCCCCCTCCCGATCAGGATCAGTCGCAAGATACAAAACATCGGCATGCTGCATAGCAGAAGCAATCGCATTAACATGCCTCACATTTTTTTCAATGAGCTGATACTGCATGTCAAAATTATGCGCAGTATCAACAGCCCCACTTTTACGTGGCAACTGACGCACATGTCCAAAAGAGGCTAAAACTTCAAAATCTTTGCCCAAGTATTTTTTGATTGTCTTGGCTTTAGCAGGAGATTCAACGATGACTAATTTATTCACAGTAATTTTCTTTCTGACAGAATTTTGTCTTATTAATATCTAATTAATCTCAACATGTCAACAAATTTGGTTACCCACCCACTCGCGCATAAAGTCCCCCCGGCTGAACAGCCACCTGTTCGCGCAGCTCAAGTATCAAAAGCATGGATGAAATTTCTCCAACCGTCAAACCACTTTGCTCCACCAAATGATCAACAGAAGTGGCTCCAGCATCCAAATAGCTTAATAACCGGGCATAATCGTCCCCTAAATTGCTCATTTCTTGAGGCGCAGGCGTAGGCTCTAAATCGCTCGTTTCTGCATCTTGTTGTTTTATAATAATTTCCTGTTCTTGAGGAACAACTATTGGGCTATAAATCCGTAATTCCTCAAGAATATCGGCGGTTGTTTCTACTAATTTAGCCCCTTCCTTAATTAATTGATGGCAACCTTTTACCAAAGGATTATAAATTGACCCCGGAATGGCAAAAACTTCGCGCTTCTGCTTGGCGGCATGGTTGGCTGCATACAAGGCACCGCTCCCCTCAGGGGCCTCAATAACCAACGTCCCCAAACTCAAACCACTCACAATACGACTGCGGAGCGGAAAATGTTCGCGCCTAACAGGTGTACCAGGCGGAAATTCTGAAACTAACGCACCACTTTCAGCAATTTTATAAGCAAGCTCACGATGTTTAGCCGGATAAATCCGATCTAAACCTGTTCCGGCAACAGCAATTGTTTTACCCGTCCCAGCCAAAGCCCCCCAATGGCTTGCACCATCAATGCCCAATGCCATGCCACTCGTAATGGTGAAACCTTGATGAGACAAATATTCTGCAAATTCTCGGGCAATCTGCTCACCCTCAGTACTCGGATGACGAGTTCCCACCATTGCCAATTGCTTGCTGGATAGCAACATACAATTGCCATGCACAAATAACAGTGGAGGCGCACCACTAATTTCGCGCAAAAGTGGGGGATATTCTGGATGATCTAAAGTCAACAAATGATTACCTGGTTGCGCTAACCACTGCATATCCTTTTCAACAGCCTGCCAATTAGGATTTTGCAAATAATCAACCAAAGCCTTTTTCATTTTGAAGGCTTGCCATTCCACACGCTCCGCCTCAAACACGGCACGCGGATTGCCAAAATGCTTGATCAAACGTGCAAAATTGACAGGCCCCACACCAGGCGCATGCGCTAAGGCAAACCAATATTCTTCTTCAGCGTTTTTGAGCTTCACTTCATTAAAATTAATGACCTATAAATTTGCAATTCTTCAAGAATATCTTCAACCGTTTCCACCAATTTAGCCCCTTCTTTAATTAAATGATGGCAGCCCTTTGTCAATGGATTATGGATAGAACCAGGAATGGCAAACACTTCACGCCCTTGTTCAAGCGCAAAGCGTGCTGTGTACAGCGCAGTGCTCCCCTCCGGCGCCTCAACAAGCAACGTACCTAAGCTTAAACCACTGACAATACGGCTACGGAGCGGAAAATGTTCACGTTTGACGGGCGTACCAGGCGGAAATTCTGAGATGAGCACCCCAGTTTCAAGGATTTTATGCGTGAGCGCACTGTGTTGAGCAGGATAAATCTGATCTAAACCCCACCCAGCCACTGCAATGGTTTTACCTGTGCTCACCAACGCCCCCCAATGGCTAGCCCCCTCAATTCCCAACGCCAAACCGCTGGTAATAATTAAACCTTGGTGAGATAAATATTCAGCAAACATTCGCGCAGTCCATTCACCTTCACGGCTAGAACGGCGAGTGCCCACCATAGCCAATTGAAAATGGCCTAATAGTACACCATTACCTTGCACAAATAATATAGGGGGAGGATCATAAATTTCGCGCAAAAAAGGGGGATAATTAGGATGAGATAAGGTGAGTAATTGATTACCAGGCTGTGCTAACCATCGCATATCATTTTCAACCGCGTGCCAATTGGGCTTTTGCAAATAATTGAGCAAATCAGCCTTCATATTCAAGGCTCGCCACTCCCATCGTTCTGCCTCAAAAACACCGCGGGGACTACCAAAGTGATTAATAAGACGTACAAAATTAACTGGCCCTATGCGAGGGGCACGCGCTAAAGCCAGCCAATATTCTTCATCTAAGTTTTGAGCCAAGGACACTCACTTCATCAAATATGTTAATTGACAAACTTGCTGATATAACCAACGCATAACTCACTTGGTCAAACACATGAAATACCAACAAAATACCCGCTTGTTGTTTGGGTAAAATGATTTCTTCTCCTTGATTAGCAACATCAAAAACCCGCTTTCCAGCCTTATTGACAGCCAATATATGACCTCTTTCCAAGCCCTCATGCAAACCTTTATTAAGAATAACAATTTGATTTTGACCAATAATCAAGGTTTCATCAATCACCGCAATCACATAAGCCTCTTCCAAACTCTTTGGGGAATGGGGGTAAAAATCCTCACGGAGCACAGATTCATCTTCTTTCTGCAACAAACGATCACCCACTTTAATTTCACGATTAGCTTTTGTTATGACTAAAGTTGCAGGATCACCGGGCACCTGAAGTTCTGCTTCTCCGAGATAAACCGCCTCATAAGCCAACACCTCACCCTTTTCTAATGGATTGGGCAAAATTTGTCCAGGGCGCACAATGACGTATTTTTGTTCCTCTTGATCATAAAGGTTATTCGCATAAATTTTGCGACCCACAGTGGTTAAGATGGATTGGTCAGCGGTGGATACAATATAAGCTGCATACTCAGTTTCTGGGCTGATCAAATAAGGGCGGTTAAGAAATTGCTGAACTTCTTCTATTTTTATGGTGGGGATACTTTCTTTCCGTTCAATAATACGCACTTGTGGTGATAATTTCACTGTACGCTTTGATAATAAATCATCATTTTGTGCAAAAATTGTTGGACTGGCACAAATAAGGAATGGGACTAATAAAATTATTTTATTCATGGCACAAGTAAGTATGGGGGGGACGCAAAAAAAAAGCGCTGTTAGTTATTACAGCGCTTTTTTTTTACGTGAGTAACAATGGTAGCGGGAGTGGGATTTGAACCCACGGCCTCCGGGTTATGAGCCCGACGAGCTGCCAGACTGCTCCATCCCGCATTAATTCGTGTTGCTGATTTTTGCCAATTACAAGACTTGGTAGCGGGAGTAGGATTTGAACCTACGGCCTCCGGGTTATGAGCCCGACGAGCTGCCAGACTGCTCCATCCCGCATCAATTCGTGTTGCTAATTAATTATATAGCCTTTTTTGTCAATTACAAGACTAATTTGATTTAGCCTAGAATCGGTTATTACGATTACCATCGACGGCTACCAATATATAGATTCGTTAAGCACATTACAAGCCTTTTTTTTATTTTTTATTTTTATATAAAAATAAAAAAAATTGATCTATTAGAGGCTAGATAAAATTTATTTAATAGCACATAATTAAATCTAATTTAATGTCACATTGTAAAAAAATATGCGAAATGCTTGTGCGGAATATCGGTTTAAAATTAGAATATGTTAATATTATTATATTTATATATATATTAAAAGCCTATTGTATCCACCCAAAAGCGCCATGAAATTATGCCAAACGAAAAAAATGTTTATCTCATCCTAACAGATGAATTAAATAAAGCGCTAAATACCAAGCGGCAAAACAAGGGACTCATGAAAATTGAGAATACCCTAATCGCACGCAAGCTGGGTATTTTATTTGCGTTCAAAGCCGGCAAGCACATCAATTTTAATGCTGAACATGTTGAACTAAACGAGGGACAACTGCTTGATTTACAAGAAATTATTGATCAATATTTTAATGTTGACATGACTGACGACATTCACGTTCTTGCTATCAAACCAGAGGACATGCCAAAAAATATGGCTACTAACAAGCTTGGATCACCAACTACAAATAAAAGTTTCATTAACAAAGTTAAGGGTTTTTTTAAAGAAAGAGTACAGGAGACTCGTATATGAGTACATTTGAAGGCACGCGCCGCTCTACCACCGGCGGACACAATCTCACAGCTGGATTAAGTCGTGTCATCCACTGTAATTATTACAACGCCTATTTACAAATGACAGTGCTGCTGACGGAAAGCTCAGAGAAACACAATCCACAGCGTTTATTGACAAATTCGATGACACCATTAATTCAGTTATTAAAACAACGTGGCTATACTCACAGTGACTTGCTCTACGAATTTTCCTACAGTGGTTTTGGTCAACTCCAGCAAATTGATGAAAAGACTTGGGAAACGCCACGCTCACATTACGGCGAAACCATTTGCGAGCATGGCAAGCCACATAAAAGTTGTTATGTGACCAGTGGCTATCTTCAAGGCTTGTTGGACAAAACGGCGATTGATACAGCCTGTAAAATCCAGGGAGATAACACCGATAAATTTGTGGTGCTTGATGAACCATTGAGCGTAAAAAATTATCTGACCCGCGAGTTTGAATTACAAACAAACATTCCTGAGCGTTTTGCTTTTGAAGGTTGCCAAGCGTTTAACACTCGCGTTGATGAAGAACAAATCATCGCTGCGGTGAAAACCATCCCTTTATATAGCAAAAACGGTTTAATTGAAGCCTTTGGCGCAGTGCTGACCAATCACTTTGCTGACTATTATAATCGGATTAGTTATGAAACCTATTTTGCTTTGCTTGATTTAGGTGTGCCAAAAGAAGACTGCAAAGAAATGTTTATTCATGCGGGACATGTTTGTGCGTTTAACACTTATGGTAGAATAATGACTAGCCCTGAATGGTATGAATTAGTTGTGCCAATGTGTGACACCAAAGAGGATTGGTTTCATGGTTTGATAGCAATTATCAATACCTTTGGTTGGGGCGTATATCGTGTTGAAAAACTTGATCCAAAAGACGAAATCATCGTGCGGGTGTACAATTCCTACGAAGGGGTAGGATTTCGGCGCATGTATCTTGAAATGAATGATAAAAACCTGTCATTTTTAGCGATGGGTGGTGTGTTGGGTTTGGTACATTGTCTTTGGAAAATTGATATTCGCGACAAACCGCCCCTAACAGAGGAATTTTATGTCAAGGAATTCAACAACCCAAACAACAATTACATTGTTGAACAAACCCATGCAATTGCAACAGGTGATGAATATGATAGGTTTGTTGTGTCAAAATAAAATCAGCTGCAGGGAGGTAAATTTTTTTGACTGTTAAAATCTAAATTTGCATTCTGCAAAAAATATCATTTTGCATTATCAGTTTGCAAGATTATACATACATCGTTTGGAATAATTATTATAAAAACAACTATTTATGATTTTGGTATAAATACTGCATAAATTTACCCAAACTGAATTTTGGAGTAACAAACATGCAAACGAGTATTTACCTTATTCCAACGACTGTATTATTTGATACGCTAAATACCACTCGACAAAATCGGGGGCTAATGAAAATTGAGAATTCCTTGATAGCACGTAAATTGGGCATTTTATTGGCATTCAAGGCAGACGACTGTATTAATTTTAAGAACGAATATATCAAGTTGAACGAAAATCAATTGGTAAGCTTGCAAGAAATTATCAGCTACTACTTTGATGTCGATATGAATGATGAACTCCGCGCTATCGCTGTAAAACAAGAACAAGAAAGTTTGGTGACCAACATCCGTCACAACAAGCCATCGCCACCAGACAATAATCAAGGTTTGATGAGTAAAATTAAAGGTTTTTTTAAAAACTCCGAAAACAGGACGGTCATACATGAAGCCCTTAGAAGTGTGAATGGTAAAACAAGCGTACCTCCAATAAGCACACTACCGCTCCTATCAGGAGCATAAGATAGAATGTGACCCCCATTTGATGTAATAACCTCTTATACATCAAATGGAGTCCAAAATTTGCCAAAATAAATTTTGGACTCCTTCTAATCGTCAAATTTGTCCTTTCCAAATTCATCCCACGCAAGTACTTGTGGCTGGGTACTCCAATTAGCCAAAATACAAATCCTTAGGATAGGATAAAAAAAATAGGCTAACCCATCTTGATTCTTTCTCAATAATCCTTACATGTTAAGCATCTATTCCGTCGATTTTAAGTACCCGTTCACAAGTTTTACCACATTTTGGAGTCGCCCAGCCGCGCTTTGG
>CAYFOB010000022.1:0-18610 GCA_964344525.1 uncultured Thiomargarita sp. | reverse complement strand
ATCTTTCTCGTTTTCTGAAAAAGACTTTTCATTTTTTCCAAAACAGCCTCTAAGAGTTTTTGTACAGAGTCACGGCTATTTTTAGGGGTCAAAGTATCCCACAGGAAACCCACAATAAATCTATCAAGAAACCAAGCTACTGCAAACCATAGAGTGATTAGAAACAGGTAGTTTAATAAGATTTGTTGTGATTGATGAGATAATTTTAAACCAAGAGAATTTTTCACGTCTTCACCAGACATGCCTAAATATAACAGAAAAACCAATAAGAGGAATGGTACGCCTACTTGTCTAATCAATTTTTTGCTCCAATAGTTAAAATGAATTTCAAACAATTAATAACATTTTTTCACAAGCTCCCCTGTCTATTGCCGCAAAGCTGTTTTTTATGTGGAGATACCAGCACACAAGCCGTTTGTACAGCGTGTTTAGCTGATTTACCTTACCATGAAACAGCGTGCATATGTTGTGCCACTTTTTTAGAAGAAATGGGAATATGTAGTCAATGCCAAAAAGAGCCGCCGCCCTATAGTCACACACAGGCCATATTTTCTTACACCTATCCAGTGAATAAACTCATTCAGGCGGCAAAATTTTCTCAAAATATTGCCGTGCTGAATTTATTGGGCAACATGATGGCACAACATTTAATAATTGATCAACATCCTGATGTGTTAATTCCTGTGCCGTTACATCCGAAACGTTTACGCTACCGCGGATATAATCAATCACTGGAACTGGCTAAATGTATTACAAAACAGAGAGGCATTCCTTTCGATTACAAGGCTTGCAAACGTATTAAAAACACACACTCACAAGCAACCCTATCTGCTGAGCAACGCCAAAGCAATATTGTGGGGGCATTTAGTGTGACGCAAGTCGAATGGCAACATATTGCTTTGATTGATGATGTGATGACAACAGGTGCAACGGTGGGAGAACTAGCCAAGGTATTTTTAGGAGTGGGGGTGCAACGTGTTGATGTGTGGTGTTGTGCGCGTAGGTGAGTATCAGTCAAATCATAACGACATAAAAGGAGTACATATGACAAACGTTTTTGATGTTGCAACATTTATCTTATCCAAACAGGAATCAATGACTGCAATGAAGTTACAAAGGCTAGTCTATTATTGCCAAGCCTGGTCATTGGTTTGGGATGAGAAACCCTTGTTCAATGAACGTATTGAGGCATGGGCTAATGGTCCTGTTGTTCCTGAACTTTATGAGATTCATAAAGATAAGTTTAAAGTCGAAGTGGCAGATATACCGGGCAATCCTGAGGTGTTAGACGAAACGCAAAAAGAAACAGTGGAAGCGGTACTCGCGTATTATGGTGATAAAAAGTCTCAATGGTTAAGTGATTTAACTCACATGGAGAAACCTTGGCGGGATGCGCGTATTGGACTTCCTGATAGTGAGAGAGATCATAGAGAGATTACTCATGTTGCTATGGCAGAATACTATGAAAGTTTAGACCCGGAGTATGCCAATTATGGGTAAGCGAAAATCCAAAAGAGTGCATGTGGCAAAAAACACTCCACTATCAAATAAGATTCCTCGACAAAGCCAACAAGTTGAAAGTGAACAAACAAATCCAGTCTGGCGATTTAGCCTTTTAGATTGGGAGGGTCCTTGGGGATGGCGCGATATTGATGCGGAAAAGTGGCAAGAAATTATTGACAAATTAGGTCATTTTGAAATGAGAACGTGGGCTGATATCAAAAGTGATGGTAACAATCATGCTGTTGAGATTAAAAACAGTCCTAACCCAGAGGCGCTAAAACGTCTTGCAGAAATTCATCAAGACGATATTGAGGAACTTTTTTCTTTACGTCTTTCTGGCAAAGAACGCCTCTGGGGTATTTTAGATGGTTACATTCTCAAAATCCTTTGGTGGGATCCTCTTCACGAGGTGTGGCCTTCAACTAAGAAACATACTTAGAGATTTTTTTTCCAATTCCCTGGCAAAGCGCTGCTTGGAACGAAAAAAACTTTAACTGGAGTGCAAAGCAGCGCTTTGCCTGAGAACGAGGATGCGTAACATCAGTAACTTAACCCAATACCTCTCCCTCCTTCCATTCCGGAAACTCTGGCTCCCAACGCCACTCTGGCGCAAGCTCTTGCGCCTGATTAAGCAAAGCTTGAATGTCCTTGTTTTCCCGTAACGATTCTTTACCCCACAAGCCGTCAAGTAATTGAATTGGTAATGTTTCCTTATTCTTTAGTAAAGGAACAGTCCCATCAGATAAAGCCTTCTTTACCGCTTCAACTTCTTTGTTTTCTAACCATTCATAATCACTCAGTAGTGCTGACACACTGGTGGCTTGCAGTTTGGTTTGTATCCAATCAAAATCAAGCAACAGCGATTTTAATTCATTATCACGTTCAGCATAGTGCAAATGCATGCAGATATTTTCAAAAAAATACCCATCGTTAGGTCCTCCTAGCCAACCATGTTGACCACATTGAAGACGATAAGCCGCTAATAAATGACCATGCAATTTTTCTGGCTCAGATTCTGCCTGTAAATAATCGCGTTGAAAGGCATGCAAAATCAAATATCTTTCTGAATCCCTTTCCTCAATTTGCAACAAGCCCTTATCAGCTAATTCGTTAATAAATTCAATCGCTTCCTCATCTCGAAGTTGGTACAAATAACGCCATAACATCAGCACAACAAATTGAGGGATAGATGTATAATCAGCAAAAACGGATAATGCGAAGTAATAATCAGCCGGCTCTCCCAATGCTTCCATATTAAAAAAGAAGATTTGCATCAAACTACGTGGGTAGTTCTCAGGTAATTCATATTCATCCTCTTGGAAACGCTTAAGCAATTCATCCCATTCTGATTGGGGTTGGGTACTTGCAACATTAGCCATCAACTTGAGTGCCATGGGGGAATATTCACAAGCACGCACTATAGTGATATATTGAGCACGTTTGAAAACATTAACAATCTTGCCATGCTTTTTGGGAAAGATGGATAAATTCCTCTCTTTTTTCTCGTCTGTTTTTTTAGAGGCACTCGTTTTCTTTTCATGTTCCAGACAAGCTGTGAAAAAATCTATGGCTTGTTGTTCTGATAATGGTTGAATCTCATACGCCTTTGTTGTGTCCATCATAACACACTGAACAATGTTCAACATATCGTTTTCAGAGGAGGTTATCAAAATTTGACAATATTCCCCTACAACATCAAAGGCTAAAATCTGTTGTGCATCCCAAACATCATCCAAAATCAGCAAAGATAAGCGAGTTGCACATAACTCACGCAAACGCTTTGCGCCAGTTTCTAAATCAATAAAGTCCGTTATTGCATTTTCATCTAGGGCATGGATAAGCGCGATTTGATGAGCCACCAAATCGGCATCAGCGCCTAAGCGAAGCCAAAATATACCATCTGGAAAAGCTTCTTGAACCTCAGTATCTCGCGCTAAAGCGGCTGCCATCACTGATTTACCCATAGCAGTGGAGGCTTGAAGCACTATGGGGGGTCTTTTTTCACCGGTGACATCTGCAGTTAAGATGGGTTTAATTTCATTAAAAATAGACACATTTTCCACGAAATGTGACGGTAATGTTGGAACACGATACAAGCCCACCGACTTGCTTTGTTTTTTGACTTCTCCTAATTCACGCCCAATTTCTTGATATTTGCTATCAACAGTCTTGATGACTTGCAGTATCTGGAGCTTGCGCTCAGCTTCTGCTTGCATTTGTTCAGACTGCCGCAAACCATCCAATACTTTTTTCAACCACTCATACTGTTGTTTCAAAAAGAGAATTTGTGAGGACTCTAAGTTTTGAGCGGGTTCTGTAGCCGCCGCCTTAAGCGTCTCAATTTCTTGAGAATCGGATTTAGCGGCTTTTTTAAGTTCGTCAATCTGTTTTGCAAGATTCGCCATCTTGTCAGAGATTTCTTCAAACTGATTCATGGACAAAATGATGGCTGTTTTATTGCCCACTTCATCAGTAATATATTGCACTTGGAAAACGTCTTCGTCAGAATTATTGTTCATAGTATTATGGTCAATTTAATTGAGACAAACAATTATACACTGGCTTTTGCTCGCCACGCCAATTGACAACCTGCAAATTTTACACCAATTAAGATTGTTGCCCCACCGTCACACGAGACAATCCCGCCAAATCCTTGTAAGTCATAACTGCTTTATAAGCCTGTTGCTCAAATAACGCTCGCACTGCTTCGGCTTGATCATCGCTATGTTCTAATAATAACCAACCTTGTTCAAGTAAATGACAAGCGCTCTGTGCAATCAATTGTTGAATATCTGCCAAACCATCAACCCCTGCCACCAATGCACCACGCGGTTCATATTGCACACCACCTTGGCTTAAATGGGGATCAGTGGTAGCAATATAGGGAGGATTAGATACAACAAGTGTCGCCTTTCTGCCACCTAACGCTGCCCACCAATCACTGTTTAAAAATTCCACTTGATCAAGACCCAAACGTTGCGCATTGGCTTGCGCTACTTTCAGGGCAGCGATGGATTTATCTGTGGCTAACATGCGGCACTGTGGACGCTCATGAGCAATCGCCAAAGCAATTGCGCCACTCCCTGTGCCTAAGTCAATGACTTGAGCGTTGCTGTCAAGGGGCAAACGTGCTAGGGCTTGTTCAACTAAAAGTTCCGTGTCTGGTCGAGGAATTAAAGTATTTTCAGTCACTTGCAAATCTAATGACCAAAATTCTTTGTGCCCGGTGAGATAGGCAATCGGCTCGCCTTGGGTGCGACGCGCTAACAGGGCTTGAAATTGGGCATATTGACTTGCTGTTAACATGTTATCGGACCCTACAAATAAATAACTCCGTGTCACATTCAAGACATGACAAAGTAAAATTTCAACATCCAAGCGTGGCGTGTCAGGGTTTGACGATTTGTCGGTGGCATTTTTAAGGAGCACATGTATGGGCAAGGTTATTTGATTCATTTGTTTTCCCCCCATTCTTCCACCAAAAAATCAATAAAAGCCCGTACACTTGGAGAAAGATGGTGACTGTAAGGATAAACGGCATACACTGCTAAATCTTTTATGCAATATTCTGTCAGCACTGGTTCAAGTCGCTTGTTTTTAAGTTCTACTTCAGCAAAAAGTGAAGGTGTTCTAATAACCCCTTGATGAGCTAAGGCGAGAGCCCGTAAAAATAAGCCGTTTTCAGTCTCCACATTGCCGCTCACCTGAACATTGAGTGGTTCACCTTCTGACGATGTGAAAGACCAATTATTGCCTGTGGGTGCCAAAGAATAGAGCAAACAATTGTGATGCGCTAACTCTGATGGATGTTTAGGACGACCATATTTATTCCAATATTCAGGGGTAGCGCAAACTAAAAGGTCAATTTTGCAAATCAGCCGCGCAATCAGATTGGAATCTTCAAGTTTGCCAATACGTACAGTAATATCAAGACCTTTTTCCAGTAAATTAACGATTTTGCCAGAAAGCTGGAAATGTAGTTTCAAATTAGGGTAACGTTTCAGAAAGCGGGGTAGGGCAGCGGATAGTTGAGAACAAGCAAAATTTTCTTGGGCACCAATTGTCAGAACACCAGAAGGTACGCCTCGCAGTACATTGATGGCTTCTTCTGCCTGCTTTGCCGAAGCAAGCATTTGTTGGCAATAGTCATTAAATGTCTCACCCGCATCTGTCAATCGAAGTTGTCGCGTGGAACGGTTGATAAGGGGAATATTCAATTGTTGTTCCAATTCAGTGATTTGCCGACTGACGACAGATTTCGATCTCCCCAATTTTTTGGCTGCAGCTGTGAAACTACCGGTTTCCACCACTGTGGCAAATGTGGACATGCAGACAAGTTTGTGCATATTAGTTCAAAAATCACAACAAAGAATTTCAAAAAAAAGGTATTTATTTATCAAATAGCAACAATATATTATTAGGCGACATTAATTTAAAGAGGAAAATTAAAAAATGATTGAACGTTATGGTCAATGGATCATCCATTGGCGCTATTTTGTAGTCCTTGCAACTGTTGTATTGGTTGGACTCACCACTTTCGGGTTTCCGCTGAAATTTGATACTGACTATCGGGTGTTTTTCAGCAAGGAAAATCCCCAACTTGTTGCTTTTGAGGACTTACAAAATACTTATACCAAAAATGATAACGTGATGTTTGTGTTAGCGCCTGAAGATGGGCAGGTGTTCACCAACAAAACCTTGGATGCGGTGGAATGGTTGACTAATGAGTCCTGGCAAATTCCTTATTCTATCCGCGTTGATTCTATCAGCAATTTTCAACACACTTATGCGGAAGAAGATGATCTCATTGTTGAGGACTTAATCACCGATGCGTTGTCGCTCTCCCAGGAGGAGAGGGCACGCGCCAAGGAAATTGCGCTGGCTGAGCCGCAATTATTTAACAAGTTAATTTCACCAAAAACGCATGTGACAGCAGTCAATATCACCATTCAGTTGCCTGGTAAGCGTCCTGATATGGAAGTGGAAAAAGTGGCAGACTTCGCTCGTGATCTTGCGGCTAAAATGCAGGAAACTTATCCTCATATTAAGGTTTACCTCACTGGTATGGTGATAATGAATACGTCGTTTCCTGAAGCCTCAAAATTAGACATGCGAACGCTGGTGCCTGCCATGTACCTTATGATCCTTGCCATGCTATGGTTGTTGTTGCGAGGCTTGTCTGGGACTTTCACCACTTTTTTAGTCATCACTTTTTCCATCATCTCAGCGATGGGCTTGGCGGGATTATTTGGTATTGCGTTGACAGGACCTTCAGCCACAGCACCGACTATCATTCTTACTTTAGCGGTTGCTGATAGCATACATTTATTAGTCACCATGCGGCACGAAATGCGGGTCAATGCACGGGAAAAACATGATGCTATTGTAGAAAGTTTACGTGTGAACTTTCAACCCATTTTTTTGACCAGTTTGACGACAGCTGTCGGCTTTTTGAGCATGAATTTTGGCGATGTCCCCCCCTTCCGCGATTTGGGTAATATTGTTGCGATGGGGGTCGTTGCTGCCTTTATTCTATCTATTACCCTTTTTCCCGCACTCATGGCAATCTTGCCTGTACGTTCTAAGCCACAAAGTGCCAAAACCATTGAGGCAATGGATCGTTTAGCCGATTTTGTCATTGCGAGGCGGCATGGTTTGATGTGGGGCATGGGGGCTCTTATTGTGCTGCTTGTTGCATTTCTACCACGTAACGAGTTAAACGATGTGTTTGTGGAATACTTTGACGAGTATTTTGATTTTCGCCGTGCCACCGATTTTGTCACCGATAATCTCACCGGTTTGTATGATATACATTATTCCTTAAGTGCTGGCGAGCCTGACGGCATCAGTGATCCTCACTTTTTACGTAAAGTGGCAGATTTTGCTGAATGGTATCAGCAACAGCCAGAAGTCATGCATGTCAGCACCATCACGGATACCTTTAAGCGGCTTAACCAAAACATGCATGGTGATGATCCAGCGTACTACCGTTTGCCAGAGCAACGCGAATTAGCAGCGCAGTATTTATTGCTTTACGAAATCTTTGCCTTATGGTTTAGACCTTAACAACCAAATCAATGTGGACAAATCTGCCACACGAGTGGCTGTTACTACAATAACCCTATCATCTAATGAGGTACTTGCGTTGGAAGAACGTGCCCAAGCCTGGTTGAGAGAAAATGCCCTACCTTCTATGCAAGTGCCTGGGGCAAGTTCTACCATCATGTTTGCTAACATTGGTTTCCGCAATATTAAAGGTATGTTGTTTGGTGCCACAATCGCTTTGGTGTTGATTTCCATCATTCTCATTGTCGCGTTGCGTTCAATCAAATTTGGATTGATCAGTTTGATTCCCAACCTTGCACCAACAGCGATGGCTTTCGGTTTGTGGGGGATCTTAGTAGGCGATGTGGGTTTGGGATTATCGGTGGTTGCTGGACTGACCATTGGTATCGTGGTGGATGATACCATTCATTACTTAAGCAAATACCTACGCGCCCGCCGCGAAAAAGGATTGAATCCAGAAGATGCCGTACGTTATGCCTTTCACAGCGTGGGTTTAGCTTTATGGATCACAACACTTGTGTTGGTGGCTGGCTTTTTAATTTTGTCCCAATCCCATTTTTCTGTCAATTCCAATATGGGTATAATGACTGCTATAACCATTAGTTTAGCCTTAATGGCTGATTTTCTATTTTTACCACCACTACTTATGAAATTAGAGGGGAATAAGGCATGAAACGATTGTTTTTAGTGACTTTATTGACTTTGACGCCGTTAGTCACGATGGGGGCATCATTTCAAGAACAACAGTTGGCGCAGGCGATTGCTAATGCAAAAACCCGTACAGCCAAGGGATTAGCAATTGCGCGGATGGCTGATTACCGCGATACTGGTTGGAAAGATTCTGAGGCCAAAATGGTAATGACCCTACGCAATCGGCAAGGTGATAAAAGTATTCGTGATGTGCGCGTTAGGAGCATGGAAGTTTTTGGAGACGGTGATAAAAGCTTATCCATCTTTGATCGTCCACGCGATGTTAAGGGGACTGCAGTGTTGACTTGGTCACATTCGCTCAAGCCAGATGATCAATGGATTTACCTACCTGCCCTCAAGCGGGTTAAGCGTATTAGCTCCAAGAACAAATCGGGACCCTTTATGGGCAGTGAGTTTGCTTACGAAGATATTTCTTCGCAGGAAGTCGATAAATACACCTATAAATATTGGAAAGATCACCGTTTGCAACAGAGAATTGGCAATAAAAAAATTGGTAAGCCAATAGATTGCTATGTGATTGTGCGGTATCCTGCTTATGAGTACTCTGGTTACACATTCCAATTGGTGTGGATTGACAAAGCACATTTCAATGTCCAGAAAACCATTTTTTATGATCGCAAGAAGGCGAAACTTAAGACATTGATTTTTATGGATTATCGGCAATACTTGGGCAAATATTGGCGTGCTGATAACTTTTTTATGTACAACCACCAGACGGGCAAATCAACGTGGTTGGCATGGCGCGAATACGAATTTGGTAAGGGTTTTACAAACAGGGATTTTGATAAAAATACTCTGAAACGGGTGCGGTAAAGTGCAAAACTTTGCCACTCAACAATCACAATTCAAAATTATGTTATTTAAACTAAGACATTTCGTTTTATTGGGCATTATATTGAATGCTCAAGCTGGTGAATGGTCAGGCTATGTTTCTGGCGAAGTGCGATATTTCCCACATTCGCCTCTCTTGACAGATCAATATAAAGATTTCAATTTTTCCCTCGCTCTACAACCAGAATACGCCCACGAGTGGGATAATGGTTACCAAAGTTTGGTTTTTGTACCCTTTGTGCGCGTTGATCAACATGACTCAGAACGCACCCATTTTGATATTAGTGAACTCACATGGCTCAAAGCAACAGAAACTTGGGAATTACGGGTGGGTATCCGCAAACTTTTTTGGGGAGTGACTGAATCTCAGCATTTGGTAGACATCATTAATCAAACGGATTTGGTGGATCATCCTGATACTGAGCAAAAGTTAGGTCAACCAATGATCAATTTAGCCTTGATTCGTGATTGGGGAACGGTGGATTTATTCATTTTGCCAGGTTTTCGTGAAAGAACGTTTTCTGGGCGTGAAGGACGTTTGGTCGGCGACATTCCTATTGATACAGATCAAACGCGCTATGAATCAAGTGCAGAAGAGAAACATATTGATTGGGCTGTGCGTTGGGGACATAGTATTGGTAATTGGGATATTGGTTTATCCCATTTTTCAGGGACAAGTCGTGAAACCATTTTGCTCCCTGGAGTGGATGAAAAAGGTAGATCTGTCTTAATACCCTACTATGAACAAATTGACCAAACTGGGCTTGATGTACAATTGACCCAAGAGGATATGTTGTGGAAATTGGAAATGATTTCCCGCAAGGGGCAAAATGACCGTTTTACAGCATTAACAGGTGGCTTTGAATATACCTTCGTCGGTGTTTTTGAGACAGATGCTGATATAGGTTTTCTGACAGAATATCAATTTGATGATCGCCATGATAAGGCAACAACTCCCTTTGAAGATGATGTCATGCTAGGGATGCGTTTAACCTTAAACGATGTACAAAGCACTGAGTTGTTAGCTGGTGCCACTTTTGATCTTGATAACACAACTCGTTTCTATCTCCTTGAAGCCAGCCGCCGCCTTGGAGATAATTGGAAATTAACTTTAGAAACCTATATTTACTCCAATATACCAGCTGATGATTTAGTTTATGGATTTCGGAATGAGGATTTTGTGCAATTAGAGTTGGCGTGGTATTTTTGAGAATTTTTTTGTTTGAATCAGAATTTTCATTCTGATTCAGACAATAAATTTAGGACGAAAGCTTGTAGACACCACGTTCTATCAAATAGTCTAATATTTGATCAACGCACTCCTCTAAGCTTTGAATCCCAGTATCTAAAACCAATTCTGGGTGCTCAGGCTCCTCATAAGGTGATGAAATACCTGTAAAGTTTTTAAGGTCACCCTCTCTGGCACGGCGGTACAAACCTTTGACATCGCGTTCTTCACACACCTCCAATGAACAACGGCAATAAATTTCAACAAAATCCTCACCAACCAAATTTCTCGCCTTTTCTCGATCCGCCCGAAACGGGGAAATAAATGCGGTTAAAATAATCACCCCCGCCTCAATGAACAATTTACTGACTTCAGTGATGCGGCGAATATTTTCTATTCTATCCCTGATTGAAAATCCCAAGTCTCCACACAAGCCATGACGTACATTATCACCATCAAGCACAAAGGTGTGATAGCCCATCTGGTAAAGCCTTTCTTCGAGGGCATGAGCGAGTGTCGATTTGCCTGCCCCAGATAGTCCAGTAAACCATAGCAGGACACTTTGATGATTATTAAGTGCAGCTCTGCGTTGGCGTGTCACAGTGGCATGATGCCACACAGTATTACTGCTTTTAGATGGGGTTATCACTATAATAAGCTCCTATTTAGTTAATATAGACTAAAATATTATTTATGTTAGCATAATTTTTGAGGAGAACATCATGCAATTAAGTGATTCCCGTTTATTCCGCCAACAAGCCTATATTAACGGTGCATGGGTAGATGCGGAGACGGTGCTTAAAGTTACTAATCCAGCTGATAACGCGGTGCTTGGCACCGTGCCTAAAATGGGGCGAGCCGAAACCCATGAAGCTATCGCTGCTGCTCATGCCGCTTTTCCAAAATGGCGCAACAAACTGGCTAAGGAACGCGCCGCGATTATGCGTCGCTGGTTTAATTTGATTATGGAAAATCAACAAGATTTGGCAACGTTGATGACAGCTGAGCAAGGTAAACCTTTGGCAGAGTCTCAAGGTGAAGTGGCTTATGGCGCATCTTTTATCGAATGGTTTGACGAGGACAGTAAGCGCGTTTATATCATCCCTGAGCCAAAACCAGGGCAACGTATTGTGGTTATTAAGCAACCAATAGGTGTGGTTGCTGCTATCACGCCTTGGAATTTTCCGATTGCCATGATTACCCGCAAATGTGCCCCTGCCTTAGCGGTAGGTTGCCCGGTGGTGATTAAGCCAGCCGCTGCTACCCCATTTTCTGCGCTGGCTTTGGCAGAATTAGCCGAGCAAGCCGGTTTTCCTAAAGGCGTGGTTAATGTTATCACCGGGCAAGCGCGAGAAATCGGGGCAGAATTGACGGCTAATCCTTTGGTGCGTAAATTGTCTTTCACCGGCTCTACTGAAATCGGTAAACTGCTCATGGAGCAATGCGCGACGACGGTGAAAAAAGTTTCTTTGGAATTAGGGGGTAATGCGCCATTTATTGTGTTTGATGATGCAGATATCGATGCTGCTATTGCAGGGGCAATGGCTTCTAAATATCGCAATACAGGGCAAACTTGTGTCTGCGCCAATCGCTTGTTGGTTCAAGATGGCATTTATGATGAGTTTGCCACTCGGTTAGCCTCGGTGGTGAGTCAACTGACAGTTGGTGATGGGTTAAAAGGAGAAACCCAACAAGGTCCCCTGATTAATATGGCAGCCGTTGAAAAAGTTGAAAGCCATATCAGCGATGCCGTGGCTCAAGGTGCAAAAATTATTTGTGGTGGACAACGACATGCGCTTGGCGGAACATTTTTTGAGCCAACGATTTTAACCAATGTGACGCCCTCAATGCAGGTTGCTCACGAGGAAACTTTTGGTCCAGTCGCGCCGCTATTTCGTTTTAAAACAGAGGAAGAGGCGATTGCTTTAGCCAATGACACGCCCTTTGGGTTAGCCTCCTATTTTTATAGCCGTGATTTAGGACGAGTATGGCGAGTAGCAGAAGCCTTAGAATATGGCATGGTGGGGGTTAATGAAGGCATTATTTCCACCGAAGTTGCGCCGTTTGGTGGGATTAAAGAATCGGGATTGGGGCGCGAAGGTTCCAAATACGGAATTGATGATTTTCTGGAAATTAAGTATGTGTGTATGGGTGGGTTGTAAATTCAAAATCGTTAGCGACAGGCTTTGACTTTTTATTTATTAATAAAGGATAAGTCAAAACCGAGTTAGGTTTATCCTTTATTAAAAATAATCCCTGTAGTTATTTACAGGGTTGAGAAATAGGTTGCGTAACATCAATTATCTAATTAATTATAATCCTGTCTAAAATATAGGATAATCAAAAATGAATATCGAAGGCAGTAATCAACGTTTTGTCAGCCTCATAACCCGGCGCACATTAGCTTTAGTTTTGGCGGGTGGGCGTGGCAGCCGTCTTAAAAATCTCACAGAGTGGCGTGCTAAGCCTGCTGTGCCCTTTGGGGGTAAGTTTCGCATCATTGACTTTCCCCTGTCAAATTGCATCAATTCTGGGATACGCCAAGTTTCGGTGGCGACACAATACAAATCACATTCCTTGATTCGCCATATCCAAAAAGGGTGGAGTTGGTTGCGTGGGGAATTTGGGGAATTTGTCGAATTGATGCCCGCATCTCAGCAAAACGACTCTTGGTATGTCGGGACAGCTGATGCTGTTTATCAAAATCTTAACATCATTCGTAGTCACAAGCCAAAATATATCCTCATCTTAGCAGGGGATCATATTTATAAAATGGATTATGGTCCCATGATTGCTAAACATGTGGGAAACAAAGCAGATATGACAGTAGGTTGTTTGGAAGTGCCGTTGGAAATGGCACAAAGCTTTGGTGTGATGAGTGTTGATAATCAAGAACGGATTGTGCATTTTACAGAAAAGCCCGCTCAACCTGAACCAATTCGTGATAAGCCAGACATGGCATTAGCTTCTATGGGTATTTATGTGTTTAATGCGGATTTTTTGTATGCACAATTAAGGGATGATTCAAAGTTGACGGGTTCCAGCCATGATTTTGGTAAAGACATCATTCCTTCTCTGATAAAAACTCACCAGGTATTTGCTTATCGCTTTCGCGGTGTGCGAGAGGATGAACAACCTTATTGGCGTGATGTAGGCACGGTGGATGCATTTTGGGAAGCCAATAGGGACTTGGCGTCGGTGACACCACACTTAAATCTTTATGATAAACATTGGCCTATTTGGACTTATCAAGAACAATTGCCCCCCGCTAAATTTGTGTTTGATGATGATGATCGACGTGGGATGGCAGTCGATTCGATGGTTTCTGGGGGTTGTTTGATTTCTGGCTCCAAAATCAAGGACAGTCTACTTTTTTCCAATGTCAAAGTGAATTCTTATTCATTGCTAGAAGAGGCGGTGGTTTTACCTGATGTAGAAATTGGTCGAGGTTGTCACATTAAAAAAGCTGTGATTGATAAAGGTGTTAATATTCCACCTGACACTATCATAGGGCTAAATCCTGAGGAGGATGCTAAACGTTTTTATGTGAGTGAGGGTGGGGTTGTGTTGGTAACGCCTGGCATGTTAAAACAAAAATTGCATAATGCGGGATAGAATTTTGTTTGGTCGGAGTCCAAACTTTAGTTTGGACTCCTAAGCTCGACAATTTTTAAAATTCTGATTCAGACTATTTGAGAGCGGCTGTGATCCTGCTAATTCTTTAAATCATTTTTAAAACCAAGACAACACTATATGCCAGAAAAATTAAAAGTTGTGCTATGTTGGCACATGCATCAACCCGCTTATTACGATTCATGCAGTGGACGCTATAAACTCCCTTGGACTTATCTACATGGGATTAAAGATTATGTGGATATGGCGGCACATTTGGAGGCGGTGCCTAATGCCCGCGCTGTTGTGAATTTTGCCCCCACCTTGTTGGAACAAATTGATGATTATGTTCAACAAATTCAAGCATTTTTGCGTGATGCCACGCCCATTTGTGATCCTTTATTGAGCGCATTAACCTGTCGCCCTGCTCATGCGCCTTTTATGAGTTATGATGGTGATTCGCTCATAGAAGCGCGATTGGCATTGATTGAACAGTGTTTGCGTGCCAATAAAGAGCGATTGATTCAGCGTTTTAAGCCTTATCGAGAATTAGCTGAACTTGCCATTCCACTTAAAGAAAATCCCAAAGTGGTCACCTATTTGGATGAACAATATCTTATTGATCTTTTGATGTGGTATCACTTGGCTTGGCTCGGTGAAATTGTGCGTCGCTCTGATGCCAGAGTCAAATTGTTGATAGAAAAAGGGCATGGATTTAGCGATGATGATCGGCGACAAATGTTGGAAATTATAGGAGAGCTATTGAGCGAGATAATTCCCCGTTATAAAGCGCTTGCTGAGTCTGGACAAGTGGAATTATCTGTGACGCCTTATGCGCATCCGATTATGCCCTTGTTGCTTGATATTTTTTCTGCACGCGAGGCGATGCCTGAGGTGAATTTAAATGGAATTGGTTGTTACCCTGATGGCAAGGCGCGGGTGCGTTGGCACATGGAAGAAGGTATTAAGATATTTGAAAAGCATTTTGGTAGCGAGCCGCAAGGTTGTTGGCCTTCTGAAGGCAGTTTGAGTGAAACCACGGTGCGCTTAATGGAAGAATTTGGTATTCGTTGGGTTGCCAGTGGCACTGCAATGTATCAGAACAGTTTGAAAAAATCGGGACTGGAGAGTCATCAATCGGTGCATCGTCCCTACAGTTTACCTAAGAGTCCTGTGCGTTGCTTTTTTCGAGATGATAATTTGTCTGATCTCATTGGTTTTGAATATTCTAAATGGCATGCGGATGATGCGGTTGCCAATTTGGTGCACCATTTGGAAAACATTGCTCATACTGTGCCAGAAACGGGCGCAAATGTCGTTTCAATTATTCTTGATGGTGAAAATGCTTGGGAATATTACCCAGAAAATGCCTATTATTTTTTAAGCGCCCTCTATCAAAAATTATCTAACCATTCCAAGTTGGAATTAACCACATTTTCGCATTGTCTTGATTTAAGGGTTGCAGAATTGCCCACTTTGGTGGCTGGCAGTTGGGTTTATGGCACATTTTCCACTTGGATAGGTGATCCTGATAAAAATCGGGGTTGGGAAATGTTAATTGAGGCGAAACATGTGTTTGACAGAGTGGCTCCACGTTTGGAGCCAACACAACGACAAGCTGCAGAGCGTCAATTAGCCATTTGCGAAGGTTCAGATTGGTGTTGGTGGTTTGGCGATTCTAATAGCGCAGAATCTGTGCGCGATTTTGAGCGCTTGTATCGTTTGCATTTGACACGTTTATATGAGCTGTTGGGCGAAACGCCCCCCGATTATTTGGAGCATTCATTTACTCATGGTGGTGGTGATCCCGCTGTGGGTGGAGTGATGCGTAAAGGACAGGAGTCATAGATGATCCACGATTTTTTCAAACAACGTCGTGCCGGTATTTTGTTGCATCCAACTTCTTTGCCGGGCACCAAGGGCAATGGCGATTTAGGTGAACATGCTTACCGTTTTGTTGATTTTCTGGCGAACAGTGGTATTACTCTCTGGCAAATGTTGCCTTTGGGTCCACCGCATGAAGATTTATCACCGTATCAATGTCAATCGGTGCATGCAGCCAATCCATTGCTCATCAATTTAGAGCGTTTGGTTGAAAAAGGCTGGCTCACTGATTTAAATATTGATTATGAGTTGCCGCCTTTGGAACGTGAATTAATACAGCGACTTGAACGTAGCCCATTTCGTGAAGATTTTTGTCCACCCCACGAGCAAGATGCAGCAATACGCTATCGCCATGCTTGCTTAAAGGAGGCACGAGCAGGCTTTGAAAAAAATGCGACTGATGCTGATCGTACGGCTTTTGCGGAATTTATTAAAACACAAGCGCATTGGTTGGAAGATTATGGCTTGTTTAGGGCTTTACAAGCAGAACATGTCAAGGCTTTAAAAGCGGAATGCCTGAAAACCTTAAATGAAATCCAAGATCACAATGTTTTACAAACACGTTTGAAAAGCTTAAAATATTCTGCCGGTTGGTGGGGGTGGCATCCAGATTTACGTGATCGTAATCCCCAAGCCTTGGATGAGGCGCGGCAACGTTTAAAGGCTGTGATCGAACAACATCGCTTTGAGCAATTTGTGTTTTTTAGCCAATGGCATGATCTTAAATCCTATGCCCATAACAAAGGTGTGTATTTATTTGGCGATATACCCATTTTTGTGGCAGAAGATAGCGTTGATGTTTGGGCAGAGCGCGAAAATTTTCTATTGGATGCACAAGGACGCCCGACTGTGGTTGCCGGTGTGCCACCTGATTATTTTTCTGCGACAGGACAACGCTGGGGAAATCCTCATTATAATTGGGACTATATGCAAGCTAATGGTTTTCGCTGGTGGATAGAACGTTTAAGGAGTGCCCATGTTTTATTTGATGTGGCGCGAATTGATCATTTTCGGGGCTTTGAAGCCAGCTGGTTCATTAAAGCGTCTTGCGAAACGGCTATCGATGGAGAGTGGGTAAAAGTACCAGGACATGCCTTGTTTGAAACCTTAGCACAAAGCAGTATGCCTTTGGTGGCGGAAGACTTAGGCATTATTACTGATGAAGTGAATGCTTTACGCGAGAGATTTGGCTTACCAGGCATGAAAATCCTTCAATTTGCCTTTGATAGTGGTCCAGATAATCCCTATTTACCACACAATCACATTGAACATTGCATTGTGTACACAGGCACTCATGACAATAACACCACTTTAGGTTGGTATCATGAAATACCTGACCATGTACGGCACTATCTTGGTGAGTATTTACAAATGTCACTTCACGACATGCCTTGGCCATTAATTGAGTCTGCATTCAAATCACCGGCACGATGGGCAATAGTACCCATGCAAGATGTATTAGCACTTGATGGCAATCATCGTATGAATATACCCAGCGTCGAAAAGGGCAATTGGCGTTGGCGTTTTGATTGGTCACAAATGCCAGAGGGTTTGAGTGAAAGATTGCGGCATTTTTGCCAATCTTATGGGAGAGTTTAAATATTCCTAAAGGAGCAAAAAAAATGTGTTTAAAACATCCTGGATACGGCTTGTTGCTGGCAATTGGGATCATATTTTCGCCAGCAAGCGACGCGCAGGAGTTGTTATCAAAGGAATACCTTCAACAGATGTATGTTGATTTCCTCAATAATGAAGGATATAGGGCAACGGTGGACAGGGACGGAGATGTCCAATTTAAGCATGAAAGCAAAGTGTACTACATAGATGTGACTAGCGACTTTGAATTTTTCAGAATTGTTCTAGCCAACATTTGGTCTATTGAGAGTACTTTGGAAAGACAAAAAGTCCTTATGGCGGCGGCTTACTCTAACGCTGAAGTCAAAGTGGCAAAAGTTTTTACTGTCAAAGACAATGTTTGGCTCTCGATTGAGGTATTTGTTTCAAAGCCTGAACACTTTAAAGGGATATTTAAACGTTCAATGTCAGCACTACAAACTGCTACAAATATCTTTGTGAAAAAAATGAAGGACATAGAGAGTTTGTTGTAAGCTTGTTTGAATCTTACACATCCTAGTGCAAAGCGCTGCTTTGCACTCCAATTTACATTTTTTTCGTTCCAAGCAGCGCTTTGCCTGGTTTTTTGATTTGCTACCTAAGGAGGATATAGTGAAATTACAAGACTTTCACCACACAGATTACTTTCGTTTGGGATACGTTTTATGTTTTGCGTTGTTGATGGTTAATGGATGTAAATTCATAGATAATTTAAGACCATCAAAAGCGGAAGAAGAAGAAGTGTTAGTAGTGGGAGAAGAAGCGCCACCACCAGCCGTGAAAGAAGAAGCACCACCACCAACCGTGAAAGAAGGAGCACCACCACCAACCGTGAAAGAAGAAGCACCACCACCAACCGTGAAAGAAGAAGCGCCACCACCAACCGTGAAAGAAGAAGCGCCACCACCAATAGCGGAAGAAGTGCCAACCACTGAAGAACTACCACCCAGTGATACTGAGTTAGACGACAGCATCATAGCGGCCCCCCCAATTCCTCCAGCTGATGACGAGCAAAAAATTAAAGAATTCTTGGAATTCTTAGGGACACAATCCGGTGAGACGTTACCACCAACAAGACCTCTTCAAGACATGTACATCAACTACTTAACTGAAGAAGGTTACAGACCAACAGTAGACAAAGATGGCGATATTCTATTTAAG
>CAYFOB010000021.1:18467-19074 GCA_964344525.1 uncultured Thiomargarita sp. | reverse complement strand
CGCAATTCGCTCAACACTTTCTTCAAATCATGTAAAATACCTTCTAAAACAGTTAACTCAGTCTGTTTATCGACTTCTACATGAATAATAGCCTCATTATCCGCTTGAGAATTGTAAGGCAACACTTCAAGTAACAACCCTTGCTTATCGCGACGTACAGAAATCACAGGATAAACAATCAAATGCACCGTCAACCCCTGGCGATTTAACGCCATACGTATTGAATCGACTAAAAAGGGCATATTTTTAATCAAAATACTGACAATGGTATGAGGAGATTGCCAGCCTTCTTGCTCAAATTGGGGATTATAAACACGCACTTTGGTTTGATCAGGTGTATATCGACGAGCAAAATGCCAATAAGAAACCACAGCACCGTACAAATCCGTCACATTTCCCCGCTCAAGCATATCTTCTGGTGTCAAAGACTCATAAAAATGCTGCACAAAACTTTTAATTTGTTGCGCCTCAACATTTGGAAATTTATCATCAACCATTGTGATGATTTTTTCTAGTAAATCTGTGTGTGACATTTAAAATCTCCTATAACTATAGAATTTTATTACTCATCCTCCCAATCATATTTTTTCTCAGGAGGCAAAGGATC
>CAYFOB010000021.1:12425-18355 GCA_964344525.1 uncultured Thiomargarita sp. | reverse complement strand
AAAAACATCATACCATGCGTCAAGCCACTGGCTCCTAAATGAAAACTACTACGCGCAAATAACCACACCCCTATACCTGAACCCAAATAAATCAATGGTAAAGCAATTTTGGTCGATTTTGGATAAACATACAAAAGCAGCATACCCAAAATTAATAAGGAGGGGGTATTCGCCAGCAAATGGTTCCATGAGCTATGAATCAAAGGGGCAAACAATATGCCCCAAAGTCCATCCAATTCGCGTGGATAAACACCATATTGATAAAAATCAAGCGAAAAAATCACTTCTGTTAGCTTGAGAATCCATAATAGGCTGATAAAAAGACTGACTGTAATAGCAACCTCTTTTAGGTTTTTCGATTTCATAATAACGACAGGGATTTGTTATAAACTCACACACCAATGGACTTTGCGGCACGCAAACTGAGAACCTCGTGCCGCAAGTCTGGCGTACTTCTGGTATGGTTCGCGCAGCGACAAAAGCTCGGGCTATTGAACCACGAACCGCCACGTAGCAGCCGGTATGAAGTGTCTCCACCCTGCGCCCACACGCTGCCATCAATCGGTGCCCCCTCATAATTATCATGCCAAGGATCAGCACACCATTCCCACACATTTCCGAGCATGTCGTACAACCCAAAGGCATTGGGCGGAAAAATTCCCACATCAGTTGTTTGCTCGCGGTATTTGCCCATTGGACCTTTGGCGTAGCTATAATAACCATCATAATTGGCTAAATCAGTGGTTATCGTTTCCCCAAAGTAAAAAGGTGTTGTTGTGCCCGCACGGCAAGCATATTCCCATTCTGCCTCACTAGGCAAACGATACGGTTTGCCTGTCAGCTCTGAAACTTTTTGGCAAAATTTGATTGCGAAATCCCACGAGATGTTTTCGACAGGACGTTTCTTCCCTTTAAATTTTGATGGATTGTTGCCCATCACCGCTTGCCATTGCAGCTGAGTTACGGGATATTTCCCCATATAAAAGGGCGCTATCGTGACTTTGTGTTGTGGACTTTCGCTGCTATATCTGTCTTTCTCAGTTTTAGGTGAACCCATCAGAAATGTTCCCCCTGGTATGTAGATCATATCCAGTGTCACATTTAAGGGCAAGATTTCTGTTTGGTAGGAAGCTTGTTTTTTTGTGCGGTTGGTGATTTTTCCTGAGGCATTGACGGTGATAATTTCAAATTCAAAGATTTTTGCTTGGGGTGGTTTGATTGTTTCTTGTTTTGGCAAGAAACTGGCGATTTTTATCATATTTTCGAATGTAGTATCATCTAGCACTTGATTTATTATCCATTATTGTCCATACTTATGGGGCTTTTGCAAAACTCTGTGCTCTGATCAACAAGGGTTTGGTATTTGGAAATGGTTTTTGAAATATTGATTGCAGCATTGGCGGAATTATCTCCGCCTTACGAATTGATACAACCTGGAGAAAAAACGGTCCGTTTGTCGCTGAACGATGTGAGAGATATTCCAACTGTTCAATTATCGTATGGCAACGCGCCCTACTTCCATCTCTTCTCAAAGTGGTGCATCATTTGCATAAAGATATGGCTGTGCAAGTAATCGCAGGAACTCATGCACCGTTGGTTTTGGCTTATATTGAACCAGAATTTAATTCTGACACAGATCGTTTATTTCATTTTTACGTTGAAAAACAAACAGTTGAAGTGGAAGAGTTACCTTGGGCAAAATATGGAGACGCGACAGGTTGGTTAATTATCAAAATTTGATTAAAACATTACCTCCAGAGGATCCTTTTTGGCCTCGGTGGGTTATGTATGAAGATCGTTATGATTCATCAATAGAACTACAGGGATGAGTTATTAAAAAGGATAAAACCCGTTTTGATTGTACTTGACTCAATTGGGAAACGCTATATGCGCGGAGTCCAAAATTTATTTTGGACTCCTGTGACTCTACGGAGATTTCCGCACTGGCACAGTGATGGGGATTTCTTCACCATTAACAAATTTCAAAGTTAATTCTATCTCATCACCGGCAACAAGGGGCTTTTTGCGTCCCATGAGCATCAAGTGATAACTGCCAGGTTTTAAATCCACTTGACTTTTTGCTGCAATAATGAGCTCTGGTTGATGTTCCATTTGCATCATACCATCCTGGATTTTGGTTTGGTGTATTTCTACGTGTTCAAAGGCAGCGCTGATAACAGCGCTTAATGTGCGCGGCTGAGAGCTGGGATTTTTGATGATCATATAGGCTGCCAACACGCTGACATTGGGTGGGGCTTCCCGTATCCAAGGATCATTGATTTGGATGCCTTGATCACCACATGCAAATAGTCCAAATAGTATGAAAATAGCAGCAAAGTATGCTTTCATAGAAAATTTCCTTAGTCAAGTGTACGAATTTGAATATATTGGCGAATAATGGTTTTAGCAATATGAGGCTGGGAAAATTTCGCGTAAAGTCTCTTTTGTGGATCAATAAGAAAAAATGTGCTGGTATGAGCAAATTGATATTCGTCAACGTTGTCCGTTTGTTCTTTTATATAACCCCCACCGAGTTGACGAGCCAAATTATCAATTTCTTCTGTCATACCAGTCACTCCCAGAAATTCGGGATTAAAATAAGCCACATAATCAAACAATTGTTCAGGTTTATCACGCTGCGGATCAACAGAGACAAAAACCACTTGTATGTTTGAGAAAATTTGCGCTTGCTGTTTGAAATGCTCATAAACGGTTTTTAACACCATCATCGCTGGGGGACAAATATCGGGACAGGAGGTGTACCCAAAAAACAAAAAAGTCCATTGACCTTGCAAACGCTCTAAATTAAAAGCTTGTTTGTGCTGATCAATCAAGGTGAATGTTTGTAGTGGTTTGGGTTCAGGTAGAAGAATGCTTTGTAGTTCGGGGGAGATTTTATTGGGTGTGAATACCCAAAGAATGTTAACTAATAGGGTGGCTGCCACTATTGATAATATTAAAATGATGGTTTTTGGAGACATAATTATCGTAAAGAAAAAATTTCGCTCATGTGGGTAAATTTTTGGACAGGGTTGCAAACCCCGTCCTGCAGGCGTTCCCCTCTTGAGGGGCTGGGTGGGTAGATTTTTTTTAGCGCTCTTACTTCAAAAAGCTGAGTTGCATTTTCACAGTATTATCCACTTCTGTTAGCAAGTCCACATTCAGACGACTCATTTCAGCTAAGTCATCTTGAGAAATATCGCTCTTAGCCAAAATGGGCTTGTATTGTTTCCATATCCTTCTAACACTCTTTAATTTAGCACGGATAGCACCGTTTCGTGTCCCTGATAAGCCAAGCGCGTCATCACCATCTAAAAGCCCCTTCAATGTACGTTCAAACTGATGTATGGATTCTTGTAGTTTGGCTTGATTTTCGTCAGGAGCGATACCGTTTGCCATGAGCAAAAATTCTTTTGTCATCTTCTGCGTCAACATCCGTTGCTTACCTGCTAAGTTGATTGTCCGCGCCTGAGAGGCTTCTAGGGTTAAGCCACTCTCTTTTTCGTACATGCTCAACGCTTTATTGAGGTTTTCCAGCAACGGCATATTTTGGCTGGTCAACTTTTTCAATATAGCAGGAGAGGTATTTCCATCAATCACCATTTCCACAGTTTGACGAAACGCTTGCCACAAATTGTCAACTTTATCAAGTTGTTCCACAATGGCAGGGTTTGTGGTTTTAGCCAAACGCAATCTCGCATTTCCATGAACCAAACCATCTAATGTTCTATCAAAAAGAGCAATCGTCCGTTGGAGATTACGCTTGTTTGCTTCAACATCAACGCCTTTGGCAATCAACAGGATTTCCTTGCACATTTTTTGTGTGTACATTCTTTGCTTGCCGCCTAAGTGGAGGAGCATGGTCCACTCTAACGGAGTAGCAGCGTATGCTGTAAAATTAAAACAAAAGGCAACCAATAAGGCAGACATCAAGCTTAGGACTTTTTTCATAATTTTTTTCTCCGTTTTTTTAAAAACAGATTGACTATTGGTTAGTATAGTACAAATTTAGCGAGGTCAACAAAAATTTTTAACAGAACCCCTGTTTTTGACAAAAACGTAATTTTTGTATGTCAATAAACAGTCAAAGACAATATTGCTAAACTTATAAACTAACACTTCATAAGCCAACATTATTGTTTTTATTTATGCATTATTTATAGGGTTTTTTTGCGATTTTTGTGTACTTACCTAAATAAACCAATAGTTTCTCAAAATTAGTCTAAGTATAGCTTGTGCCAAATGGTTTTGCATTTAAAGATTTTTATAAGGGTGTAATTCAATCATATCAATTTTTACTGAACCGGTGAGCAACTATCTCCAGTTGTTCAAACTTGAGCTTTGCTTGCCGCGATTTGTTGGCTGGTTGACCAATAAAGCCATAGCGCACTATAGAGGTTATAACTCAACAATAAAAACGAACAAAGGAGCGCAATGCTGGCCACCTGGGTCAAACCAGCAGGCCATAGTACTGCCCCGATTAATAACCCAAGGGCAATGAAATATAGCCAAAACTGACGACGGGCTTGTCGATCAGGTATAATTTGCTTCATATTTGGGGTTTTTACCACATTGACGACTGTTAAAATGTTCAATTGTTGATTTTGGAGATGAAGCCAAACCAAAAACGGGACAATTTTATACAGCATGCCTTGGATAACGGAGAGTACGAAACCCGCTATAAATAATACCACTAAAAAGACTGTGGATAAAGACCCGGCAGGCCATAACACGCTGATTAGCCATAAAACAACGCTTAACAACAAACTGACCATGCCAACTTGCCAATAATTGAGGGTGACATCAGACAATTTTCGCAAACGACGCGCTTGGAGCCTGAGTGTTACAACTGCAAACACACTTAACCCCAGTCCCATTAAACCGGCTAAAATTTGGGGGATAATAAATGGTAATTTATTGTGAATCGCCAAAATATAAAGCGGTGTCCAAATTAATAAACCAATAAACATTAATGGAATCAGCCAAGGCGTGAGAAAGGGCGGATAATGTGGCGTAATTTGAAACATGGGTACCACTTGATAGGCTATACCCATAATCAATAATCCTACCCAACCGATTAAACCCCAAGTTAAATGCAAATCAGTCACAACATGCTTGGGCAATGGCAGCACAACTTGAAAGCCAAATAGTAAGCCCAATCCGATGCCGAACACTGCGGTCACCGCTAACGCACTCACTGCCAAACGCATTGCCCTGACAATGGCGCTTTGCCCTTTAAAGCGCATCAAACAATAGGCTAAAACCCCGAGAAAAATCAGAAAAGTTAATCCCAACAAGATAACAGCACTTTGCATCATCAACGGCATTCCGGTGAAAAAACCACCCACTAGGCACAAAGTACCCAAAGTCAACAAAAGATGAAGTACAGTACTCACAAAAATGGGGTGGGGGACGGATGTACCAGCAACAACAGGCAACAATTGGAGCATGGCTCCAAACATCACCATGGTAATAAAGCCTAGCGTCAACAAATGAGTAAGCGCAATGGTGTTTGGAATCCAGCGATTGGTCAAAAACTGTGAGCCATCGTAGAGCAATAATAAACAAGCTAATAGCGCAAACAGAGGTGCTGTTAGGAAAAAACGTAGGGGAACAGATAAAGGTGGGGTTTGTTCTAGGGCTAAATGGGTTGTATTCATTAAAGTTGTCCTAACGTGATGTGCAATTGTCTGAACCTTGATTTTAAAGCTCTTTATAATCCTTATAATCCTTATAATCAAGGTTCAAACAACAAAAAGTTGCACATCGTGTTAAGCCAACGTATTTATCTAAACATCTATGTGGGTGCGAACTGCCGCCTCAGCTTGGGCATCATTATTGCGCCAAATATATATTTCAACCGGCACCTCTTGTCCCAACTGAGTCAGCCAAGCATAACCTTTTTGTGTTAAAATAGCATAAAGGGGATG
>CAYFOB010000021.1:0-12415 GCA_964344525.1 uncultured Thiomargarita sp. | reverse complement strand
ACGATGCAGCACACGCAAATATTCACCAACTTGCAAGCCTGGAATAGTCGACAAAATGCGTTCCATAGGCTCGCATGGCTCCAATTGGCTAACATCTAAAACGTTCACGCCTCATTTCCTTGCATACGGTTGAGAACAGATGACACTTCACCGTTCAACACTTGATCACTCATCGGATAAAGTATTTGCTCCTCTTTGGCATTGTGTTGTCGCATCAACATCAACAGCGTCTCAGAGTGTCCTAAGTATTGCTCACTATCTCGCTGATTAAGGCTAGTTTGCATCTCGGCAAAAATTTGGCGCATCTGTTGATGTTCCATACGCATCACTTGCGTTGGCCCTCCAGTATGACCAATATGCTCCTCAATACTAGGGAACAAAACCTCCTCTTCCATCCGAAAATGTCGCTCCATCGCACTTAAAAAATTGGCTAAATTGATAGCCGCATGGTCCCATTGAGCTTTGCTGACACTTTCCTCCGCTTCGGCAAATAATTGGTCACAATGAGAGTGGTTTTGAGTGAAGGTTTCAGTGATCGTTTCCATCTATCTGTTCCTTGGGTTCTTTTTAGATGAGGCGCCCAAAATATCACAAAACGGTATTATTTGCCATTTTCTTATCAAAGATAAAAAGTTCCCAGCAAATGTGACTATTTTTGATCAATAATTAATCATGTATATATATTAATATATTCTTATATATGCTATTTTCATGGATAACCCCACATAACAGTAAATACCAGCTTGTTCACAAAAATAACGAATATGCATACAACAGACCAAGAACTGCGAAAACTGTATTTGTTTACAGGGCTCAATGATCAACAATTGGCGCTAGTAAAACAAAACATGCGTTATATTAAGCTCGAAGAGGGAGAATATTTGTTTAAACATGGTCAACCTACCGAACGTTTTTTCATGCTCAAAGGAGGCTATATTAAACTCTTTCGCATCTCTCTAGGAGGAGCAGAAAAGGTGTTTGAAGTCATATCACCGGGCCAAAGTTTTGCTGAAGCTATGATGTTTATGCCCGACTCCGTTTATCCTGTGACTGCACAGGCTATCAGCAATAGCGTACTTTTAAGTTTTGACAATAAGACTTTTGTTAATATCCTCAAAGAATCTTCAGACACTTGTTTTCGACTCATGTTTCACATGAGCAAGCGCCTACGTATGTGGCTCAATGAAATTGATAATTTGACCTTACAAAATGCCACCTACCGTTTGGTTAATTATTTGCTCTATCAGGTACCTGATGAACATAAAAAAGTTTATGAATTCAGTTTTCCCGTTCCTAAGCACGTAATTGCCTCACGCTTGTCGATAAAGCCAGAAACTTTTTCTCGCATTTTGCGTAGTTTGAATTTGGAAGGTTTTATTGCGGTGAAAGGCAGGAGTATCCGCATTCACAATGTTGAAAGGTTACGTTTGCACTCAGTTAATATAAACAGTGCTGCGACTTAACCCCCCTATTGCCTCTGTGGGAACAAAAGTGCGTAACGTCAATAATTTACTTAAAAACCAGACCTGCCAGGTCTGGTTTTTACTTCACGTTCCTTAATGACTAGTCCCAGTAGACAAATGGATTTTATTATAAACATTATACTTGCCAGAAGGTTTACGCATGGGCAACCGTTTGACTTCTTTCAAGGTGGCAGCATCATACACTACTAACGCACCCTCCATGTCCCAAATACTGAGCAAGGCATACCGCCCATAACGGTCAAATTCAACATGGGCGGCTGTTTTGCCATAAACAGGGCGCAAGGTTTTGACAATTTCTAAGGTGCGCTTATCAATCACATGCACCGCGTTTTTATGGGGACCAAAAAAGACATCCACCCAAGCATAAGGCGTATTTTCATGACTGCGCATAAAAAAGCCTGGACCCAAGGTGTCAATACGTTTAATAGTTTTCCAAGTTTGCATATCAATAACGCTAACCACGCCCTCCTTGAGATTTGGCGTTGCTAATACAGGTTTGCCCTGATAATACCAAGTGATCCCTGAACCCAGATGAGGCATCCCTGGTAAATCCAATCCTGCAATCTTGCGCCCAATGGTGAGATTGACCACTTGCCCCTTCATGCCATCCCGTGCTGCGCCAATCAAATGCCGGTAATCCTTATCAAAGAAAAAATCATCTAAAAAATCAGCCAATTTGATCCGACGGATGGGAAATTCTTGCTGATTCATAGCATAGTCGTGCATAGGACCAAAATAGACGGGCAAGGGAATTGCCCTCGAACGGTATGGAATTTCCCAAACTTCTTTTAAATCTTTCAAGGCTGCAATAAAGCTGTCACGCGGTGGCGCACTGTAGACAGCGCTCACTCGTGAAGTTTTGCCTGAATCATCCTGCACATCAATGACTTTGATTGGAGAAAGATCACGTGCATCCAATATCACCAAAGTATGTGGCAAATAATTAGCGACCATCACAAAACGATCATCTCCAGAAACCGCCAGCGCGAATTTCTGCCACCGTTTTGAGATTGTACATATCAAACTTACTCACCCAACCATCGCGGGAAGCCAAATAGACAAAACGCCCATTTGAAGAATATTTCGGCCCCCCATGTAGCGCAAAACGAGTGGCAAAACGATGAATGGGCTCCAAACGATCACCATCCAACACCGTTGCATGATGATCCCCCAATTCCACCACCAAAAACAAATTCAAGGGATCAGCCTTATACACAGGTTTATTTGGCAAACTGTCGCAGGCATGACTCATAATATGAGTCGCCTTAATTTCTGCCAGACCCATACGCGGGATTTCTGGCAAAGGTGTATAAATATAATTTACTAACGCCTGAATTTGTTGATCAGAAAGTTTATCGCCAAAAGCGGGCATTTGGGTAGCGGGCTGTCCCTGTTGAATGACAATATTCGCCTTAGTACGCCGTAAACGGCTCAAATTCTCTGGTAACAAAGCTGGACCCGAACCGCCCAAACGATCAGCACCATGACAAGTGGCACAATGTTGCATGTATAGATTATTTGTTGATGCGACATCCGCCATGCATCCCATCTGAGCAAAAAAGAGTAATGCTAGACAGCATTTGTTGAAAATTCTCATTTTGTATATATTTGGAGTGCAAAAAATTTTGATTATAATTATTTTACTGGCGTTTTGTATAGGTTTTGTGGATTAAAAAAAAATGAACACACGCTATTTCAACACTTATGGTCCAGTTAACGAAACTGAACACTATGTTGTTCCTCGTCATCAATTAATTGGTGAAATTGTTTCACAAATTGAGCGGGGAACGTATTTTACAATTTATGCGCCTCGACAAATGGGAAAAACAACTTTGTTGCGGCAATTGCAGGAGGTTTTACGCCATAAATCCTCTTATTTGCCAATTACCTTAAGTTTTCAACGCTTTGAAAGTTGGACAATTCCATCTACAGCTTGAATTTATGGTGGAACGTGAACAGGTGAAAATCAAAACTTATTTGGTGCGCTTGGGACAATTGTTTGAAAGTATAACCTAAAAATGGCAATTAACATAACACATTGCGAGGTCAACAAACAATGTTAGGAGCAATCGCAGGTGATGTCATAGGATCCGTTTATGAAGGAAATCCTATGAAAGCAACAGATTTTCTGCTTTTTGGCAGCCAATCTGATTACACAGATGACACAGTTCTCACTATAGCCATTGCCCATTCTATTTTAGAAGGAATGGATTACGCCGCTTCGCTCAAACGCTTTGCCCGAAAATATACCGCTGGCTATAGTTGTACTTTTTACGACTGGGCGGTATCTTCAAGTTATGAACCGTATAATAGTTGGAGTAATGGTTCTGCGATGAGGGTCTCTCCAGTTGGTTTTGCATTTAATTCGGTTGATGAAGTCCTAAATGAGGCTAAAAAAAGTGCAGAAGTAACTCACAATCATCCAGAAGGGATAAAAGGTGCTCAAGCAACGGCATTAGCCATTTATTTGGCGCGTATGGGACAAAGTAAACAGAACATTAAGCAAGAAATTAGTCAACGCTTTAACTACAATCTTGATCGCACTTTGAATGAAATACGCCCAAACTATTACTTCAAAATCGCCTGCAAGGAGTCGGTGCCTGAATCTATCATAGCTTTTTTAGAATCGAATGACTTTGAAAGCGCTATCAGAAATGCGGTATCACTTGGCGGAGATAGCGACACAATGGCATGTATCGCGGGTGGTATTGCAGAGGCTTTTTATAGAAAAATACCAAAAGAAATTATTCATGAGGTCAAACAAAGATTGCCTGACGAATTTTTAACAATTATAGAAAAGTTTCAAACAATGAGTACAACCGATGCTCATTCACCAACATCAAACACCATAGCATCACTCCAAGAACCATAACCAAATGAATTCCATCCTCGTACCCACCATGTATATTCTTTTCCGTTTGTTAGGCTAGATAACTTGACATGACATGATCCACTTTGTTCCCCACATCCAGATTCAGTTGCTGTGTACCACTTTTGAAAGAGATTGCTTGCACCTTGATTAACCCAAACCTGATACCAAGTGGCATTAACAGCCTCCCAAACGTAATCAGGATTACGAGTACCAATCGGACCAGAAGGTGCGCTTAGCGTGATTTTGCTCGGTAATCCGCCAAGCTGGAAGTCCACTGCTTTATTCCATGGACCATAACCCGCCTCATTCCACGTTTGTACCCACCATCTATATTTTCCGTTTTTCAAAAGAGTGGGAAGTGTTACTTGGCAACTGTCTGTTTGTACGGAACAAGCCGCTTCATTAGCAGTGTACCATTTTTTATAATACTCAGTTGACTCCTTATTGATCCATAGGTAATACCAAGTAGCAGAAGGTACATTTCTCCATACAAAAGGCGTGCTCCTGTTTTCAATTTTCCCCACAGGAGAAATAGCCTCTATCACTGACGGAGTGCCAGGAAGAATAAATGTTTGACTTTCACTCCACAAACCATTACCTGCACTATTCCAACTCAATACCCACCAAGTGTATTCAACTTCTTTCTTAAGTAGATCATCGGAAATATTGACTTGGCAATCTTCTACACAACCTGCCTCTTTTGAGCTGTACCATTTGGTAAATCTCTGACCAGCAGGATCGTTAATCCACAAATAGTACCAGGTAGCACCATTAGCAACATGCCATTTAAACGTGCTTGTGCGTTCTGTCATACTGCCAGATGGTGAGACTAAGATCACTTGATCAGGCTGTTCCTCAATCACCACAAAAAACATGGGATCGCTCAATGCGCCCGTACCCGCCTTATTGCTCGCTTTCACCCACCAAACGACATTACCTGGATTGAGTGGCATATTTGGTGTTATTGAACAGAAACCATTGACACATCCCGCTTCAGCCGCAGAGTACCATTTTAACACATGGGCTGTGCTTGCTTCAGAATCGTAAACTTGTAGCAGGTATGCCTCTGCGTTATCCAGTGCCTGCCAAGTATAAGTTGGAGTACTGCCATTAATTTCACCTTGAGGCGCAATCAAGGTTGGTTTTGCCGGTGGAGTCACATATAGCGACTGGACTTCGTTAGCACTTAACGCGCGATTATATATCCGAATATCATCTAACAAACCGCTGTTGAAATTATAAGAAAAATCTTCTCGATCTCCAATATAAATATTTTTGGGAGGATTAAAAGCCTCTCCTCCTAGCTCTGAGGCGCTTTCTTCCACCGCATCAACATACACACGTGAATTTGGTCCAGCACTATCGACTACCAAAGTGTACAAATGCCACACATCCTCACTCACATCATATATCTTTAATGCACTACTATCCTGTTGATCGTTATGGTCCCTGAGATGAGTAAGGAGTCTTATTTTTGATTGATCACTGCTTGGTGCGACTGCAACACCCAAACTATTTGTATTTCCAGAATATTCTTGTGCAAAAAGGTACTGAGTTCCAGAAGGATAATCAGTCAGTTTGAACCAAAAAGAAAGAGTAAAAGCAGGACCATAATCAAAATCATTGATCAGAATATAATCATCCGCTTTATCAAAAGCATAGGCACTGCCCCACTTGCCAGGCAAGTCAAGTGTCGGATTGTTGAAAATTATTCCCTCATTTCCAGACAAGGAACTATCTACTGCAATTGTACTTTCCTTTGTCTCATCTAACTTCAACCACATTGACAATTTAAGCTCATCATCCCATAAAAGCACCTCTACTTTTTGGTCTGGCACAACATCATAGCTATCATCAGAAAAATTATCATCGACTGCAATTGTTAAAATTGTGCTTTCATTTCCATCATCAGCATCATCCACACTGGTGACTGTCACTGTCTGCCAAACAAACCAATTTGAAGGACTAAAAGTTAAAACGGAAGAATCAAGACTCACCTGACTACTATCACTATTGACATTAAGCACAACGCCACTGTCAGGCGCTTGATTTAAAACAATTGAAAATGTGCCAGTACCACCATTTTCAGCCAAGCGCAGGCGAGAAGGCATCATTGTAAATCCTGGCTCATCATCGCCAGAAAATTCATGGGCACCGATATCTGGGGCCAAACCAAAATAATGATTGGGTCCTCTGTCATTAAAGCCTGTAATTAATGTACCTGCATCAATTTCAGGACTGCCAGAACGCAGTCTCCAATCACTGCCAAAAACGGTATTGGTATCTGATAACCCATGGCGTTCTTGTCCCGTAGACGTTTGAAAGTCAGCCATTGTTCGATAGAGGCCATTATCTTCTGGTCCACCACGGTTTCCCCAGACAACAAAACGTCTGCCATTTTGAGGATTTTTGGGATCATAATCAAAATCCGGCAAATTATCATAATCAAAATCATGATGATGAATGGCTTGGCTTCCCAAAAAAATAGGAGAATAAGTACAAATTAGAATATTATTCCGACTGACTGCGTTTCCAAAATATGCACCACCAGAGTTGACATAACCATTACCTTTCGCCTTCTCATCAAAAACAACTGAAATTGTATTGTGATAAAAATAAGCCTCACTTTCAGGATCAGAATCACTTCCTAATTTAAAGGCTGAAGCTGTATCATAGCCTCGCACACCCCCTGTATAATCCTTACGTCCTTCTGGATCTTCACCTCCTACAATCACATTTCTGAAAAAGTAAACTGGACCATGATTTTTTTCATTCCAATCTTGATAAGACACCACAGCATAAGTGTGAGACATTTGATTGTTCCAAAGTCGAATATTCTGCCCCGGATTATAATCCACCTCAATCGCATTATCCATGTAATTGCTGATTATATTGTCATGTATATCGACGTTATTAGAGCGTTTATTGGCGTTAATCGCATCATGCCCCATCGTAAACTGATTGTTGCGAATCACAGTGCCTTGATCAGCATCAGCTAACCTGATACTGACATGACCTGCATGACCCTCGTGATAATAAACGTCCCATATCCAGCCACTGTCTTTATAACCGTTTTCGTAGAAAACGTTGTTTTGAATCAGCGTATCATTGCTACCATCAACCCGAATATGCTGTTCGCCAGTTCCATGAAAAATGTTATTTTCAATAATGACAGCATCACTCCCAGAATTGACATGAATGCCAGACCCACCATAATACCGAAATTCAAATCCGCGAATACGAATATAATCAACCGCTTTCAGATGAAACCCCCGCTTTTCTTTTGCCACATGCAAAATATGATTATTCGGATCATCTCCTCCATAAGTGATGACATAAAGCCGTTTTTCTTTAGCCTCTGGACCGGTGCCATCACAATCATAAAACGCTTTTCCAGGAGGTTCAGCCAAAAAATTTGTCCAGCCAAACGCTGGCGTAAATAATTGATAACGCCATCCATCACCTTCACCCACATAAGCCGGTTGTATGCTACTGCAAGAAGTGTTTCCCCATTCAATATCGGTGTAATAAACTGCACCTTGAAGCGTGTCTGTATAAAACGACCAACTATTTTCTGTGTTAGAACCATCAAAAATAACCGTATCTCCAGGAAAAGGCTCAATGCTAATATAATTGTTAGGTTGCCCAGAAGACTGAAGAAAAAGCGTCTGTTCATAATAAACACCTTCCCGAATCTGTATTGTATCACCTGAATTAGCAGCATCCATAACCGTCTGTAAATCACCATCATCTGGTACAATGCGTATGACCCCAGGCATTTCAACGCGATAAGGATAATTTGACCGTGTGCGAATAAGACTTGAAACCACCGCAGGTGAAACCCCATCAGGGTCTTGATAAATAACCTCAATTTCATAGTTTGTATCAGGCTCAAGATATACCAAACTGACGCGATATTCACGGACACCAGCCGCACGATCTTCCGTCATCAAATGCCCCGCCAACCATTCAGTACTGCCTTGCATACGGTAACGAATCGTTGCAGTATTATCGCCATTATCGTCACCAGCAAAAGGGGCCGTTACACCAATACTTTGCATGGTAGCATGATACAAAAGGGGCTCACTTGTTGTCGCATTTTGTGCAACGACACTATGAACAGCACCAGCTAACAAGATGGCTACAAATTGTTTTGTGTTTGATTGTACGCCTTCTATATAAATCGTAATATCTACCATCTCTTTCCACCTATTAAGCCTGGTGAATATACCATCAGGTTAGTTATCAATACACTGGTTTTCCAATGTGACCACACCTTTTGCAAGATTAGAGACAAGATCATCAAAATCAAATGGCTCATTTTCTTTAACAAAAGCCGCATAATAAGTGTAATCTCCACCTACACATTCTCCAACATCAAAATCCAGAATTGTGAATGAGTTCGATTGTTGCGCTAGACTTTTTCTGAAAGGATGTTGTTCGGTAACGATTGATTGCTCGGTTAAGAATATAAACGGTTGATTATATTCAGATGGGAGTTCCATACCCACATACAAATCAACAAGCTGAGAAGGATTTGGTTGCCGAACATCAATGTTTAAATCCAGTTTGAAGTGTTCTCCAGCGTTAATGAAGTCACGATTTGGTTGCCTATTAAAACATAGGCAAGGTTTGTTATCAATACAACCAACGCTGCAATTTCCAGTGGCTGGCGGGATTGTACAATCATCTTTCAATGTAAATTGCCCTTCTGCCAAATTAGAAGCTAAGTTATTAAAGTCAAGCGGCTCACCTTTATGAACTAGGGCTGCATAATAGGTATAATCGCCCCCCATGCATTCCCCAACTTTAAATTTCATAATGATGAATGAGTCTGATTGTTGCTTGAGACCCTTTCTGAAAGGGCGCTGTTCGAGAACGATTGAGCGCTCTGTTAAAAATAAAACAGCCTGTTCATATTTTGACGGCAGCTTGAAAGCCACATATAAGTCAACCAGTTCATCATTATTAGGTTGCAGAACATCAAGGTTTAAAGTCAGTGTGAGGGAGTCACCAACGTTAATAGATTGATTATTTTGTGGCACCTCAAAGCAGAGGCAGGGTTTGCCCTGCTGGCAGCCAACGGTGCAAACAACAACCTTTGTTATGACTGAGACTGATGCTCCAATCTTATCGATGATTTTGATTATAGCGATGCCTGTTTTCAGGCCGGTGACGGTTACCACATTGCCCACGATAGAAGCCCTTGCCACAGTTTCATCTGACGACTTGACTTTATAGGGGGCAATACCACCAGATATTTTAACTTCTGTGGCACTGCCTACCTTCAGCATCAAGGTGTCTGGAATCGCCACTGGCAGTGCAGAATCATCATCTACAATGGTGAGTGTGGCAAAGCTTAAGCCAAGAGTAGCCCCTCCTGATGGTTGGGTAAGAGTTAGATTGACCGTTTTATCTCCGTCATGAGCCGAGTTGTCGATAATGGTAACGGCAAAATTCTTTTGAGTGCGATCACCATCAACCCATGTGAGGATACCAGCTGTTTCTCCATAATCACGGCCTGCAGTAGCCGTCCCTTGGCTGGTGGCATAATTCACAGAAACTTCGCCATCGCTAGCATTGACGCGCTCAACGATGATGTTGATACTCCCACTGTTCTCATTCACGCTATAGTTGGATAGGTAAAATTGTATCTGACCCGGTCCAACAGGGCAGGCGGTTTGAGTGGTTTCCCAACCAGGATTGTGGTCATTAAGCCATGCAATCAGCCCTGCATCAGATGCCGTTAAGTGGTTGTTATCTAATTTTAAATAAGTTTTGGCACTGGGCAAGGCTATTGAAGACAGATTTTTCAATTCAACAGGAATATCTCCGCAGAGTTTATTGTTGTGTAACCAGAGAATCCCCAATTTGCTCAACTTGCCCAATTCAGTTGGGATTGAGCCATTGAGTTGATTGTTAGGCAAAGAAAGGTCTGTGACATGCCCTCCATTACATAAGACACCATTCCAACTACAAGGCGTATTTGTCGCATTCCACCCGGTGTTATTCGACCAATTAGCACCATCAGTACTCTTATAAAGAGCGACAAGGGCTTCACACTCGATAACAGGAATTTCAGAAACAACCGCGCAGTCAGTTACAACGTCATCATCAATAATCGTGCCTTCTCCTTGAGAATCCGCAATTGTGGCATTAACCGGATTGCTGAGATTAACAAAAAACCGCTCGCTCGCCCCTTCATCTAAGCTATCATTGTTGATGGTGATGTCTACAGTTTTACTGGTTTCACCGGGGGCAAAAGTTAGGGTGCTGCCAACTGCAATATAGTCGCTACCTGCCGTGGCGGTGTCATCCTCGGTGCTATAATCCACCAAAACATTTTTCGTGCTGACAACATTTAAGCTAACGGTAAATTGCGCTGTGCTTGCCTTGCCTTCTGTCACACTGACATCATTTATGCTGATTGTGGGTAGATCATTATTAATAATAGTCACCACCATTGAGTGAGGAGAACCAAGGGTGGCACCAACAGCATTACTCAAACTCACCGTAAAATTTTCATCACTTTCCACATCAGTGTCATCAATGATATTAACAGTAAAAGTCTTATCAGCACTCTCACCATCATTCCAATTAAAAGTGCCTGACACGGTGTTATAGTCGTTTGCCTTTGTCGCAGTGCCATCAGCTGTCGCATAGTCCACCGACACTGCACCGTCACTGCCACTCACACGCGAAACGGTGATGCTGGCACTTCCTGCATTTTCAGCCACATTCAAATTATTTGAGCTGAATTGTATTTCGCCAGGAATAGGACATGCAGTTTGAGTGGTTTTCCAACCTGCATTGCGGGCATCAAGCCATGCAATCAGCGCTGCATCAGATGCCGTTAAGTGGTTATTATCTAATTTTAAATAACCTTCGCTGCTGGGTATCTTCGATAAATTTTTCAACTCAACAGGAATCTCTCCACACAGTTTGTTGTTGTGTAGCCAAAGATATTCCAAATTGCTCAAATGACCCAATTCCGTTGGGATTGAACCTGTCAATTGATTGTAAGACAACTTTAAACGCGCCAAATTGCTTAATTTGCCCAATTCAGTTGGAATTGAGCCGCTGACTTGGTTGTCATACAAATATAAAGCCGTCAAATTGCTCAAATTACCCAATTCAATTGGAATTGAGCCTGTGAGTTTATTTTCAAGCAACATCAGATTCGTCAACTGACTCAAATTACCCAATTCACTAGGGATTGAACCACTGAGTTGGTTTCCAGACAGATCAAGAAACTCCAAATTGCTCAATTTGCCCAATTCAGTTGGAATTGAGCCAACAAGTTGGTTATAAGATAGTTTAAGTTCTGTGACATGCCCTCCACTACATGAGACACCATGCCAACTACAAGGCGTATTTGTCGCATTCCACCCCGTGCTATTCGACCAATTAGCACCGTTAGTACTATTATATAGAGTGATAAGGGCTTCACACTCAGTAGATGGGATTTCAGTAACCGCTGCGCAGTTTGTTGTCACTTCTGAGACAGACAAAATAACCAATCCGTTACGATTATCTGCCACATAAACGTAGTTACCAGACACAGCCACGCCCTGAGCATTATCAGAGGTGTCATAGCTACCCGCTTGGGAGGGTGAAGCGGGGGTGCTGATGTCTATTATTTGTAACCCAGTACCACTAGCAGCCACATAAGCATAGTTGCCAGACAGTGTCACGTCCATCAGATAACCAGAAATGTTATAACTACCCATTAGGGATGGCGAAGCGGGAGTGCTGATCTCTATTATTAACATAGATTTCACATCAGAATTTTCAGCTATATAAGCGTAATTGCCCAATATGGCTACGTCCTGCACAGAGCCAGAGGTATTATAGCTGCCCACCAAAAAGGGCGAAGCGGGAGCGCTAATGTCTATTATTTGTAATCCACCATAACCATCAGCCACATAAGCGTAATTGCTGGACACATCCACGCCCTTAGCAGAACCATAGTAGTTGCCCACCAAGGAGGGCGAAGCGGGGGTACTAATATCTATTATTTGTAATCCACTAGAACCATCAGCCACATAAGCGTAGTTGC
>CAYFOB010000020.1:18113-19092 GCA_964344525.1 uncultured Thiomargarita sp. | reverse complement strand
TTTACTAACTTGAACATCGAGTTATATAATTCTCCTAAAGCCGCCTGGGCGCCTTGCAAATTTTGCTCTGCTGCTAAACGAAACCAATGGGCGGCTTGAGCATCATCTTGTTCGACACATTCGCCCTGCATGTACATAAATCCTAAGCCATGTTGCGCTAAATCAAAACCTTGTTCTGCCGCAGTTCGCATCCAACGCGCCGCCTCTTTTTGGTTGACAACCATGCCTAAACCATTTTGTGCCATGATAGCAAGGCGATATTGTGCATCAGGGTGCCCTTTTTCTGCCAACGGTGTGAGTAATTGGTAAGCGCGGACAAATTGTTTGGTTTCAAACGCTGCTATGCCGCTTCGTAGGGCCATGACCTCTTCAGGGTCCATCTCTTCTGTACTTGATCGTGCCGCCATTTTTTTAATCCTTTTGGTGAATGTGTTAATCAATATGGGTGTGTCCACCCATATAGTTTTGCAAGACTTTAGGAATTGCGATACGTCCCCCTTCGTCTTGATAGTTTTCCATGATTGCTACCAAGCTGCGCCCAATAGCTAAGCCTGAGCCATTAAGGGTATGTAGCAGCACCGGTTTTTTGATATCAGGTTGGCGCCAACGGGCTTTCATGCGTCGTGCTTGGAAAGCTTCAAAGTTGCTACATGATGAAATTTCCCGATATTTTTGTTGCCCTGGGAGCCAAACTTCTAAATCATACGTTTTGGCCGCAGAAAAGCCTAAGTCTCCTGTGCATAAGCTCACCACACGATAAGGCAATTCCAAACGTTGCAACACACTTTCTGCATGCCCTGTTAATGCTTCCAAGGCGGTGTACGATTCTTCTGGCTTGACTAATTGTACGAGTTCAACTTTTTCAAATTGATGCTGGCGAATCATCCCCCGTGTATCTTTGCCATAGTTTCCTGCTTCACTGCGAAAACAAGGAGTGTGAGAAACAAACTTTGTGGGTAAATCTTCTGCCTCTAAAATG
>CAYFOB010000020.1:11934-18103 GCA_964344525.1 uncultured Thiomargarita sp. | reverse complement strand
AAACAAATCAGCAACAAATTTAGGCAATTGCCCTGTACCCCGCAGACTGTCAGCATTCACTAAGTAGGGTACATTGACTTCAATATAACCGTGTTCCTCAGTATGTAAATCTAACATAAATTGAATTAATGCGCGGTGCAATCGCGCCAAGCCACCGCGCATTAATGAGAAACGTGCGCCCGCGATTTTAGCCGCCGTTTCAAAATCAAGTAATCCCAATTTAGTCCCTAAGTCTGCATGGTCTTTGGGCGTAAATTCAAAAGTGGTAGGCACACCCCAGCGACGCTCTTCAACATTATCTTCTTCGTTGCGCCCGATAGGTACACTTTCATGTGGGATATTGGGCATTCCCATCAATAGATCATTCAATTGCGCCTGAATCGTCTCTAATTTTGCTTCACAGGCTTTGAGTTGATCACCAAGTTGGGAAACATTGTCCAACAACGCTGTCGTATCTTCTCCTGCCGCTTTTGCTTTACCAATGGCTTTGGAACTGCGATTGCGCTCGCTTTGTAATTGTTGAGTTTCGACTTGGCATTGTTTACGGGCGGCTTCTAATTCTGCCAAGCGAGTGTGCTCAACAACAAAACCACGATGCGCTAATTTTTCAGTGACTTCATCTAAATGATGGCGTAAAAATTGTGAATCAAGCATATTTAGTACCAAAATGTTTAATAGATTCTCTCATGTGCCTCGTATAAACGATAAATATAAGTATCCTCAATATAACATGACCCATTAATACCAATACCAGTCAATCTCTTATTAAAGGTTTTATCGCTGAGGCGCATCATACGCAGCGATGATACATAGTGATTGTTGTCGTCTGTGGCATACAAACACTCCGCTGGTATAATATATTCATGTTCTTGATCAGCATTAAGAATGCTAATCGATTTCTCATACACTTTTCTAGAACCCTCTTTTGAAACAATGGGGGTTGCAAAATACAAACGCCAAATTTCGGCTTCAGAAGTATATAACCAGAATGAAGCCGTTATAGGTGGCATAACAATCTCAATCTGCTGAAGAAACTGTTTGCCAACGATAATCATTTCATCTGTAAGATTTTTACCTACATAAAGTTCTTGAGCCATGAGAGTACTCCAGTTTTATTTTCAGTCACAGCATCGTAATGCTATGTTGATAACGCGCTTGCTCAGACCACTTGTTGAAAGTCATTTCGATTCATTAGATGAAACCATTATTTAAAAATTTTTTACCATAAATGCAGATCAACCATTATCAATTAAGGAGGCAGACCAATACACGATATGATTAGGTTCAACTAAGCTTTTTAAGTGGGATAAAATGGGAGTAATTTTTTCTGGGGTATCAAAAAATTCTATAATCACAGGAAGATCTAAAGATAAATCAACTAAATGGGCGGCATGAATTTTACCCGATTGACCAAATCCGCTAATACCTCTCAACACCGTCACGCCACGAACTTGGCTTTCATCATGTAAATAATTCAACAATTTTTTTAATCGCCCCTCTGCTTCTGTTAGGTAAATTCGTACCATTGTGACTTGTTTCATAATTGTCTTGCCAACTGCATTCCTACCCAAGTCGCAAACAAACACAAGAAAATACTGATAAATATATTTAATAGGGCTTTGAAGAGTTCCCCGCCCTCAATCAGATTCAAGGTTTCCAGAGAAAAGGTAGAAAAAGTGGTAAATGCACCTAGCAAACCAACCAATAAAAAGGCTCGCCATTCAATACTCACAAATCGCTCTAGCATAAAAATATACAAAAAACCCATCAACAGGCTGCCTAACATGTTGACTGCTAAGGTACCATAAGGAAATTCCCTGCCTAGCAGGGTATAAATGCCGGTGGACACCCAAAAGCGTAGCACCGCCCCAAAGGCGCCACCGGCAGCAATTGCAACTAAACGAATCATCTAGCTTAATCTGAATTGTGATTGTATGCACAAAGTCCACAATTTATTTTGGACTCCGTGCATACCTGAAAGAATTACTGAATAGTCGCACTATTTTTCAATTGCTGAGCCACTGTTCTCGCCATCGCAGCCCCAAAACGTTCCGCAAAGCGTTCTAAATAATCCTGTTTTGGGGTAAAATTTTTGAGTTTTTCAGCTTTAATAATTTCACGTGCTACATGGCTGCTGCTAGCCAAACCATCTATTAAGCCAAGTTTCAAGGCTTGCTCACCTGTCCATACTAAGCCTGAAAAAAGTTCAGGGTTATCTAACAGCTCAATTTTTCCATCAGTTGTTAAACTTTTTTCACGTCCTTGTTTGACTTGTTGGATAAATTGTTCATGGATTTCCTTGAGCACACCTTGAATGTGGGCAACATCCTCTTCTTTTGTTGGCGAAAAAGGATCTAAAAATCCTTTATGTTCACCGGCAATCAGTAATCGACGTTCTACCCCCAATTTTTCCATCGCCTCAACAAAGCCAAAGCCATCCATTAATACCCCAATCGAACCAACAACACTGGCTTTATCAGCATAAATTCTGTCAGCCGCCGCCGCGATATAGTAACCCCCAGACGCACAAATATCTGTTGCAACAGCATACACAGAAATGTCCGAGTATTTTTTTCGCAAACGTATGATCTCATCATAAATATAACTTGCCTGCACGGGACTTCCCCCTGGACTATTAATACGGAGAATGACACCGGCTGTTCTTTCATCTTTAAATGCTTTACGTAAGCCTGAAATGATGTGATCAGCACTCGCTTCTGTGTCAGAGGCAATAACACCCTGCACTTCAATGAGCGCTGTATGTTTTTCGCTGCCGTGTTCTCCCTCCAACAAATCTGGCTTTAGGAAAATCCATAATGTCAAAAATAAGTATATAAAAAACAAAAATACAAAAAAAATGCGCCAGCGGCGAGTTCGTCGCTGTTCATTAAGCGTCGCAAAGGCGAGACGCCTTAAGGTATCGCGTTCCCAATTTTCATCCAATTTGGGTTGTGTCTCTGACATAATGTTTTATCCTACCTGTATTTTTTTTCAAAAAACTTGCTTTGTCAGCCTCTATTTTCTATAATAAATTTGGGAAATAAGGCTAATCGCATTATAGCCCGAATAACGTCAGATGTTCAAGACTAGGGGTGTTGCAACCAAGCTTGTAATTTTGGAAAACGATCTATACAAATTAATGGATTACAGGCTAATAATTGGGACTGTTCATGCGCCCCATAGTTAACAGCCACTGATGCAACGCCCGCATTGTGAGCCATTTGCAAATCATGTTGAGTATCGCCTATCATCAATGTGTCAGCGGCGAGTACACCTAATTCATCCATAATTTCTTGCAACATTTGTGGATGTGGTTTAGAGCTAGTTTCATCAGCGGTGCGGGTGCTGTGAAACAAATTTGTTAACTGACTTTCAGCTAAAACGTGATTGAGGCCTTTGCGACTTTTGCCGGTGGCGACAGCCAGCCAATAATCTGCTGCATGCAAGCTATACAAAGTCTCAGCCACGCCTGGAAATAAGGGAGTTGGCAATGTGTGCGTGGTCACAAAATGATGGCGATAACGCTTGGCCAATTGTATACATTGCTGCGTTGAGGCATCAGGAAATAAAGTGGCAATGGCCACATCTAGACCTAAACCGATAATATAACGAATTTGTGCAGGGCTACGTTCTTCCATGCCAAGATCAACAATTGCTGATTGAAAACTGGCGACAATACGGGCAGCTGAATCCATAAGTGTACCGTCCCAATCAAATACTAGCAAGCTAAATTTTTTTTTCTGCATGGGATAAGCAATTTAAAACTTCTTGTAAGGTGGTTGGTAATGGCGCATGTACGGTGACATGATAGTTAATTTCTGGTAAGTCAATCTGCAATTTTTCTGCATGCAAAAATAAACGTTTAAGCTTGTAGTGGCGCATTTGTTGATTAAAAGTTTCGTCACCATATTTACTATCACCGACAATTGGATGTCCCTGATAAGCCGTATGTACACGAATTTGATGAGTGCGTCCTGTCAAAGGATGTACACGCAACAAAGTTGTTGTTGCAAATTGTTGTTCAATGTTAAACTGAGTCGTTGCGGGTTTACCTTTGGCGCTCACGCGCACAATACGTTCTCCTGATTGTAAAAGATTTTTACGCAACGGCACCTCTACCCGGGCGAGGCGCGGATTCCAACGCCCTTGCACCAAGGCAAGATATTGTTTGTGTATTCCAGCATGACGTAGTAAATCATGCAAGCGCCGCAGCATGCTATGTTTTTTCGCAATCATCAAGCAACCCGAGGTATCACGATCTAAGCGGTGTACCAATTCTAAGTGAGGGGCGTTAGGATACAAAATACGCAAACCTTCAATCACGCCACCGTTAATGCCGCTACCACCATGCACAGCCATGCCGGCGGGTTTGTTGATGATTAATATCCGGGCATCTTCGTACAAAATAGCGTTTGCCAATTCTTTCAGGCGGTTTGCGCTTGGCGCACTTGGCGTGTTGGGCTGGTATTGCACGGGCGGAAGGCGTAATACATCACCCGCCGCCAAGCGATAGGTAGGTTTAATACGCCCTTTGTTGATACGCACTTCCCCAGTACGCAAAATCCGATAGATATGACTTCTCGGCACCCCTTTGAGGAGGGCATGCAAAAAATTATCAATGCGTTGCCCTGCCTTTTCCTCTGAAATGCTCAAAGTCGTTACAGTGCTGCGTTTGAAAGTATTCATAGAAAGTATTATAGCAGTTTGAACTTAGGTTGTTTTGGAAACTCAACATCAAGACGAGGGTATGACGTGGAAATCATGTACCACGCTGGAGAGTTTACAGACCAATAAATTAAATCAATAAGCTTCATTAAAAAATGATATGTCAAAATAAAAAGTAAAAAAGTCACAAATTGATCTTTAATTTTGGTCCCCTCTCCCCTTTATTCACACTTTGTGGAAGCAAGCTTTGGCATACAAACAAGCCCTATAAAAATCGCAAAAACCCACAGGGCAAAATTTCACAGTGACCAACTTGCGCTACACACCAAAACAACCAGCACAACGCTCCCTATGCTAAAGGTTGAGCATTACACTGATAGGATTAATTTCAATGAAGAGAATATTAATTAACGCCCCTCAGCCAGAAGAGCTGTGTGTCATTATGGAAGATGGACAAAAATTGGATAATTTTGATATTGAAGCGGCAGGACGCAAACAAACAAAATCCAACATTTACAAAGGTAGAATTACCCGCTTAGAACCCAGCTTAGAAGCCGCTTTTGTTGATTTTGGCGCTGATAGACATGGCTTTTTACCGCTTAAAGATGTTGCCCGTACCTATTTTCAATCTCAGCTCCCAGTTCCCCAAGAGGGAAAGGAAACGGTTGCCCCAAATCGTCGCAGCATCAAGGACATACTCCATGAAGGACAAGAAATCATTGTACAGGTATATAAGGAAGAGCGTGGCAATAAAGGAGCCGCCTTAACGACTTTTATCAGTTTAGCAGGGCGCTATTTGGTGCTAATGCCAAATAATCCTAGAGCAGGTGGCGTATCACGCCGTATTGAAGGTGAGGATCGTAGTGAAGCACGGGAAGCTTTAAGTGCCTTAGAAATACCAACAGGCATGGGATTAATATTACGTACTGCTGGTGTCAATAAAACGGTTGATGAACTCCAGTGGGATTTAGAATATCTTTTGCAACTTTGGCAAGCCATAGAAGTTGCTGCCCTGACAAACCAAGCACCGTTTATGATTTATCAGGAGAGTGATGTCATTATCCGCGCTATCCGCGATTATTGGCGCGAAGACATCAGCGAAATCCTAATTGATGATCAAGAAATTTACGAAGAAGCCTGTCGATTCATGCGACAAGTGATGCCACAGCACATTAATAAAGTCAAATTTTACCAAGACAAGGTGCCACTGTTTACACGCTATCAAATTGAAAGCCAAATTGAGTCGGCTTTTCAACGCGAAGTCAAATTGCCCTCGGGGGGAGCCATCGTACTTGATCACACTGAGGCTATGTTGTCGATAGACATCAATTCGGCGCGTGCCACAAAGGGTGTTGATATCGAAGAAACGGCACTCAATACCAATCTGGAAGCGGTTGATGAAGTTGCTCGACAGTTACGTCTACGCGACTTAGGCGGTTTGGTCGTGATAGATTTTATTGACATGCTCAGCCATAAAAATCAACGCGAAGTTGAAATCCGCATC
>CAYFOB010000020.1:11113-11924 GCA_964344525.1 uncultured Thiomargarita sp. | reverse complement strand
AAAATGGATAGAGCGCGGGTGCAAGTGGGACGTATCTCACGGTTTGGTTTATTAGAAATGTCACGGCAACGCTTACGCCCCTCTCTTGGAGAATCGAGTCAAATAGTTTGTCCACGTTGTGGGGGACAAGGCAGCATTCGCAGTATTGAATCCTTATCGCTTTCCATCCTACGAGTCATGGAGGAAGGAGCGATGAAGGAAAACACTGGCAAAATTATCGCACAAGTACCTGTGGATGTTGCAACATACCTGCTCAATGAAAAACGACAAGCGATATTGGAAATCGAAGAACGCCAGCAAATTAATATTGTGCTGATTCCCAATCCCAATCTGGAAACTCCCAAATATGAAGTACAACGTGTGCGGCAGGATGAAAAAAGCGAATTTACCAGCGATAAAGCAAGTTACAAGCTGGTTACAAAGCACCAAGAACCGGCGCTGGAGAGTTATACTGCGCCTCCCAAATTGGATTTTCATGAAGAACCAGCCGTCAAAGGTGTCGTGCATACACCACCGCCTGTGCCAACCGATAAATCGGAGGAACAACAACCAAGCTTGATAAAACGTGCTTGGGAGCGGCTGTTTCAGAAAAAAATGGTAACAACAGAGGAAGTGGTTTCGCCCAGCCCCAAACGGCGGGTCAAATCACCACCAAAACCAAGACGACCACGCAATTCTTCTTCAAAAGCGCGTCCACCAACAAAAACAGAAGCCGCAGTTAATCCCGTGGAAACGCCCCAAAAAACGGACAATGGGGGGCGTGCGAGTACTTTTGTGCGCCGTAGTCGGCGTCGCAAACGTTATGATTAAT
>CAYFOB010000020.1:10876-11103 GCA_964344525.1 uncultured Thiomargarita sp. | reverse complement strand
GGTTTTTAGGTATTTTGGAGTCCAAGATTTTATGTACAATAGCAACATAAAGCCTTGGACTCTTTACATACAAAAATGTTACGCAGCCTCATTCACAAGCGGCGCTTTACCAATGTGGGAACGAAAGTGCGTAACATCAGTGATTAATAGTCAGTTCAAAAATTTCAGCTTCGCTAGTTTCTTCTGCTTCTTCAGGTTCTATTTCCTCTTCTAGCTAGGATGGCACT
>CAYFOB010000020.1:5881-10866 GCA_964344525.1 uncultured Thiomargarita sp. | reverse complement strand
CCATAGCACTCCCATAACCTAAAAACGGTTTTCATCCTTTTTATACTTATATAAATGACATGCCTTCTCAACTATTTATTTTTCTAAAAAACATTATTCATTTTATTAATACCCTCAATGAATGGACAGGACGTTTGATTGCTTGGTTAGTTTTATTGATGGTATTAATCATTGTTTATCATGCCACCATGGCGGCTTTATTTTCTATTGGCTCTGTCGCTTTGCAGGAGTTGCAATGGCATTTATTTGCCCTGGTGTTTTTGCTTGGTGCGGCTTATACGTTAAAATATGATGATCATGTTCGCGTGGATATTATCTATCAAGGGCGTTGGATGAATGATCAGCGACGTGCTTGGGTTAATCTGCTTGGGGGACTATTTTTTTTGGTGCCATTTTGTTTATTAATCATAAGCGCCTCATGGCAATTTGTGTTCGATGCTTATATCCATCAAGAAGGCTCACCTGATCCTGGGGGCTTACCTTACCGTTTTTTACTCAAGGCTGCGATTCCCATAGGCTTTTTTTTATTGATGTTACAAGGCATTGCTAATAGTTTAAACAGCCTGTTATATTTGCTGGAGGAGCAACAATAATGGAACTTTTTAGCATGGAAGTTTGGGCACTGCTGATGTTTGTCGTGCTGGTGGGGGCTTTATTATTGGGATATCCTGTTGCGTTTACTTTGGGCGCGATTTCGCTATTATTTGGCGCGATTTTTCTTGATTTTTCCTTTTTTAATTTATTGCCCATGCGAATTTGGGGGGTGATGAGTAATTTTACCTTGTTGGCAGTACCACTTTTCATCTTCATGGGTGTTATATTAGAAAAATCGGGACTTGCCGAAGATTTACTAGAAACAATGGGGTTATTATTTGGTACCTTGCGCGGCGGTTTAGCATTATCTATCGTCGTTGTGGGCGCGATGCTGGCGGCGACAACGGGCGTTGTGGGCGCGACTGTGGTGACAATGGGCATTATTGCGCTACCCTCCTTGCTGAAAAATGGCTATTCCCCTGCTCTTGCAGCGGGTACTATTGCCACATCTGGCACTTTAGGACAAATTATCCCACCGAGCATTGTTTTAATCTTATTAGGTGATATGATTGGTGTACCGGTGGGACGTTTGTTTATTGGCGCAATAATCCCTGGGGCTTTATTGATTGTATTATATCTTATTTATATTGCGGTGAAAGCGTGGCGTGATCCACACTGCGCTCCGGCTTTGGCTGGTGACACTCATGCTTGGGATATAGGTTTTTTCGTGCGTGTGCTAAAAAGCGTGCTACCCGTTTTGCTACTAATTGTTGCCGTGTTGGGTACAATATTTTTTGGCATTGCCACACCGACTGAATCTGCAGCATTTGGAGCAATTGGGGCATTATTTTTAGCCTTATTGCATAAGCGCTTGACTTTACAAAACTTGCGCCACGCCATGCAACAAACCACTCGCTTGACATCCATGGTGTTTTTAATTTTAATTGGGGCAACAGCCTTTGGTTTAGTTTTTCGTGGCATGGGTGGTGATCATTTAGTGCATGATATTTTCACGCAATTGCCAGGTGAAAAATGGGGATTTATTGTTGTCAGCCTATTATTGATTTTTCTGCTCGGCTTTTTTTTGGATTTTTTGGAAATTTGTTTTATTGTTGTACCAATACTTGCACCCATTGCAGAGCATTTTCAGATAGATTTGCTCTGGTTTGCAGTGCTGATTGCAGTTAATTTACAAACTTCTTTTATAACCCCCCCGTTTGGTTTTTCGCTGTTTTATCTCAAAGCCGTTGCGCCGCCAGATATGCGTATTGGCGTTATTTATCGAGGTATCGTGCCCTTTGTGATTTTGCAAGTATTGGGATTAACGTTGCTGGTGGTTTTTCCGCAAATCACCTTGTGGTTGCCAAATTTGTTAGATAAATGGCAAAATTTTTAATTAATTATGGAGTAAGTAACTCGAATGACAACTGAACGTACCTTATCAATTATTAAACCAGATGCTGTTGCTAAAAATTTGATTGGCGAAATTTACTCACGCTTTGAAAAAGGCGGCTTGCGCATTGTTGCTGCTAAAATGCTGCACTTATCTCGCGAGCAGGCTGAAGGTTTTTATGCGGTACACAAAGAACGCCCTTTTTTTAAGGACTTAGTAGATTTTATGATTTCTGGACCTGTCATGGTACAAGTCCTTGAAGGGGAAAATGCCATTACTGTCAACCGCGATTTGATGGGGGCAACTGATCCCAAAAAAGCAGCGCCTGGAACGATTCGCGCAGATTTTGCGGAAACCGTTGATGAAAATGCCGTGCATGGCTCTGATGCGCCTGAGACTGCGAAAACTGAGATTGCTTACTTTTTTAGCACAACCGAGATTTGTCCACGGACGCGCTAATTAGTTATAATTACAAGGACTATTTTATAGTCTGAACCTTATCATCAAGGTTCAGACAAATTGATAACTGATAACTGATAACTATGGTTAATTTGTTAAATTTGGATCGACAAGCGTTGATAAATTTTTTCCTTGATCTTGGAGAAAAACCGTTTCGTGCCACCCAAGTCATGAAATGGATTCATCAGCAAGCGGTCATTGATTTCGATGCAATGACCAATTTAAGCAAAGCATTACGGCAACGCTTAAAAGAAATCGCTTGTGTGTCAATGCCCAAAGTGCAAATGAGCCAAGTTTCACAAGATGGTACCCGCAAATGGTTATTACAGCTTGACAACGATAATTGCATTGAAACCGTATTCATTCCTGAAGAGGATCGTGGGACGCTGTGCATATCTTCGCAAGTGGGATGTGCGCTGAAATGCAGTTTTTGCGCGACAGGAGAGCAAGGTTTTAATCGCAACCTAAGCACTGCTGAAATCATTGCCCAATTGTGGTTAGCCGAACGTACACTCCGTGCAGAAGGCTCTCAGGTAGAGGGGCGGGCTGTTAGCAATATCGTAATGATGGGCATGGGCGAGCCGTTGGCTAATTTTAAGAATGCGGTTACTGCAATGCATTTGATGATGGACGACTTTGCATATGGTTTATCTTGGCGGCGTGTCACTCTCAGTACTGCAGGTATTGTGCCCGCTATCATACGATTGAGAGAACAATGCCCAGTCAATATCGCGGTGTCTTTGCATGCGCCAAATGATGCACAACGCGATCAACTGGTGCCAATCAATAAAAAATATCCGCTACATGAATTAATGGCAGCCTGTCGTACTTACGCAAAAGGAAAACCCAGCCGCCAAATTACTTTTGAATATATCATGCTCAAAGACATTAATGACAGCCCGTTTCATGCACGTGCCTTAATCAAATTGTTACGTGGCATTCCAGCTAAAGTCAACTTGATTCCATTTAATTCTTTTCCACACAGCCCTTATCAACGCGCGACACCTGAAGCCATAGAGCGTTTTCGTGATATTCTGATGCAAACAGGATTGATAACAGTAACACGAAAAACGCGAGGTGATGATATTGAGGCCGCCTGTGGACAATTGGCAGGAAAAGTGCATGATCGACGTGGACATCATGAGGAAAAATATAGATGAAGCCAAAAAATTTACGCAATTGGCTGTGCCTTATGGTTGGGGTACTCAGCGCCTGTGGACAAAATGTCCAAGATAATGAACCAACAACCTATACCTCAACAACAAGCAACCCATGGCAAGCGCGACAAAATGTTGAAACCTCCAGTGAAAAAATGGCTAAAACCTATCTACAATTAGGCATAGAATATATGCGGGCTGGACAAAACAATGTAGCGCTTAAGGAACTCAAAAAAGCCTTAAACGTAGACAATAACTATGCTGATGCACATAACGCTATAGCTGTGTTATATGAACGTTTGGGGGCATATGATCAAGCAAAAAAACATTATCAAATTGCAGAAAAACTTAAGCCAAATGATTCAGATATTCACAATAATTATGGACAATTTTTATGTAAACATAAACAATGGCCAGAAGCTGAAAAGCATTTTCTTAAGGCAGTGGAAAATCCTTTGTATCAAACGCCTGAAATTCCTTATACCAATCTTGGTTTATGTGCCCTACAGTATAAGGATACCGCAAAAGCTGAAACTTTTTTCCACAAAGCCTTGCAAAAAAATCCGAAATTTCCAAGAACATTGTTTCAAATGGCTCAATTAACTTATGAACAAGGACGTTATCAACAAGCTCGTGATTATTTGCAGCGCTATTTAGAAATTGCCAAGCATGTACCACAAACCTTGTGGCTGGGAATTCACATTGAACGTGCCCTTAATAATAGAGAAATGGAAGCCAGATATACACTGTCACTGCGTCGTGACTTTCCAAACTCTAAAGAAGCAAAATTACTGAATCAATCTCCATAAATTTCTCTTATAAAGAGGTTATATAAACAAAGCGCTATGAAAAACACCGAAGTTTCCCAATCCTCTACAGATCCTGACACGAAAGTCCAGAACGACTCAGATCATTTTATCATTGATGACAAAGACACAAAAGTTCGCAACGATTCACCCACTTTTCTCATTGAAGACGCCGCCCCTGAAGGCACAAAGGCTCCCCAAGAAGTTCGTGACTTGACACCAGAACATAACGAGGCTTCAAACAGCTATAACAGCGCAGCAGATAGCACAATGAATCCAGGAGTTCGCTTACGCCTAGCGCGTGAGCAAAAAAAACTGTCCGTTCAAGATGTCGCTGAGAGCCTTTATTTAGAAGTTAAAGTGGTTGAGCGGATTGAAGCGGATGATTATGAGAATTTACCACCAAGCCTTTTTGTCCGTGGTTACTTGCGTAGTATGGCTAAATTGCTGGAGATTCAGGAAAAATCTATTCTGGAATCTTTTGATCAGCTGTTGAAACAACAAGAACAGCGACAACCTTCCAGCTTCAAGAACCCATTTAAGCAGGACAAACAAGCCAGCAGCCGTGATTTATGGCCCACCATTGGGACGTTTAGTATTTTTTTTATTTTATTGGTTTTGGTGGCGTTGTGGCAA
>CAYFOB010000020.1:1616-5871 GCA_964344525.1 uncultured Thiomargarita sp. | reverse complement strand
AGACCCTGATGACCCCCAATTGTTTGCTCCTGAGACGCCAGACTCAGAGGAACCACTTATTGAAGTCCCTGAAACAGAAGTCAACCCGTCAAATGATTTTCAGCTAACGGAGGAAGAAAGCACCGAAATCAACAATCCAAGCCAACCAGAAGTCACAACTCCAACAGAACCAGCAACACCTGATGTGACAACACACACACCAGAGCCAACCCCTCCAGTACAACCGGAAGATAAAACCATGCGTGTGCATTTGAAGGGAAGGGTATGGATGAAAATCACCGACAATAATGGTGAAGTACTGTATACAGGCACTAAAAACGCCGGGGATACGCTACAGCTTGAAGGAATTCCACCCTATTTTGTAAGAGTGGGTAATTTTAATGTAGATATTGAATATCAAGGAGAAATCAAGGAGATCGAAAGCTATCCCAAGAAAGAAAACAGTAAGCGGACTTTCATCATCGGTGCTGAGGTCATGTAAAATATTTTGGTAGGAATCATGGCTATCCCAAACTCAAGTTTGGACTTTTGAATACTATAGCAATGTTTAACTGCCCACTTTCGTTCTGGCGCTTTGTGCTAGAACGAGGATGCATAACATCACCATTTCGCTCAGTCCAAAAAATCCTCTCCAAAAATTTCAAGGACCACATAATGTCATCTCAAATCACCCGCCGCCCTTCTCGGCAAATTCATGTCGGTCAAGTGCCAGTGGGCGGAAACGCACCAATCGCGGTGCAAAGCATGACGAATACTGACACCTGCAATGTGACGGATACTGTCGCACAAATTCAAGCCTTGCAAAATGTGGGGGCAGATATTGTACGAGTTTCTGTACCCACCCTAGAAGCGGCAGAAGCGTTTGGCAAAATAAAAAAAGCGGTTAATATTCCGTTAGTTGCAGATATTCATTTTGACTATCGTATTGCCCTCAGAGTGGCTGAATTAGGCGTTGACTGTTTACGCATTAATCCGGGTAATATTGGACGCGAAGATCGAGTACGTGCAGTGGTAGATAGTGCTAAAGATAAAGGTATTCCCATTCGTATTGGCGTTAATGCAGGTTCTTTGGAAAAAGATTTACAAAAAAAATATGGAGAACCGACCAGTGATGCATTAGTTGAATCTGCTTTACGCCATATTGAAATTTTGGATAAACTTAATTTTCCCGATTTTAAAATCAGCCTTAAAGCCTCAGAAGTCTTTATGACTGTGGCAGCCTATAGGAAACTTGCTACACAAATTGAGCAACCATTGCATTTAGGCATCACAGAGGCTGGCGGTTTTCGTTCAGGCGCGGTCAAATCTGCCATTGGTTTAGGCCTGTTGTTAGCAGAAGGTATCGGTGATACCATTCGAGTTTCATTGGCAGCTGATCCCGTAGAAGAAATCAAAGTCGGATTTGACATTTTAAAAAGCCTACATATCCGCCAAAAGGGTATCAATTTGATTGCTTGCCCCTCATGTTCCCGACAAAATTTTAACGTGATCAAAATAGTCAACCAATTAGAAAACCGCCTTGAAGACATTTTACAACCGCTTGATGTTGCAGTGATGGGATGTGTGGTAAATGGTCCAGGAGAAGCGCGGGAAGCGCATATTGGTTTAACAGGTGGCACCGAATAATCTATTGTACATTGGTGGCAAACCGGATCACAAAGTTCAAAATGAAGAATTGGTGGATGAATTAGAACGGGCGATACGGGCGCAGCTTCATCATGAATAACGGAAAGCGATTACTTTTAACAAAAGGATAAACCTCAACTTAGAGTCGGCGCAAGACTTATATTAAAAGTAATCCTTGTAGTTATTAAGCAAAAAACACGGTACAATAAATATTGAAAATCTAATAACTAACAATGCAAAACCTATTTATAGCACCCGCCATTATGGTAGGATTGGGCTTATTTTTTGGCATAATTCTTGCTATTGCTTACCGATTCCTGCGAGTACAAGAAGATCAACGTATTGAACGGGTTGAAGAATTCTTGCCAGGGACTAACTGTGGTGCTTGTGGGCAGCCTGGTTGCCACGGCTTTGCAGAAGAAGTAGTGGCAGGCACACAACAGCCTAGAGGTTGCACCGTTGCAAGTCCTGATGCCATTGAACTCATCGCAGATTTTCTTGATGTTGATCCTGGGCAACAAGAAAAACGTGTTGCCCGCCTACACTGTGCAGGTGGCAAGGCACAAGCGCATCAAATCGCAGAGTATAAGGGCTTTGAAAGTTGCCATGCTGCTGCATTGGTTTCAGCCGGCGGCAAAGGCTGTTCTTGGGGGTGCCTTGGGCTGGCTGATTGTGAAAAAGCCTGTACTTTCGATGTTATTCACATGAGCAAGAACGCCCTGCCTGTGGTAGATGTTGATGGATGCACCGCTTGTGGTGATTGTGTGGCAGTTTGTCCGCGTGACTTGTTTGAAATTGTGCCGCTCAATCATAAACTATTTGTGCAATGCTCAATACCTCTTGAGGGAGAAGCAGCGCGTGTTTTGTGTACCACAGCTTGTGATGCCTGTGGACGTTGTGCTGCAGATGCAGCACCAGGTTTAATCCGTATGGAAAATAATCTACCCATTGTTGACTACGGCGCAGGTGGCCCAGCAACACCGGAAGCGACTTTCCGTTGCCCCACTGCCGCCATTCAATGGCTGGAAGGAAACCAATTTGAAGTCAAATCTCAAACGCGCAATGATGATCCTTATGCTCGGTTTCTTTGAACTTTGATATAATGGTTAATGGTTAATCATTAACCATTATCAAAAATCATACTGGAGGAAAATACGATGAATGCTGATACCACGATTCCAATTAAGGACGTTTTTCAACTTCGGCTAAAACCCTTTGTAAAAAAGGAAATTGCCGAAGACAAGAATCATGTTTATCTTGACAAACATAGTCAAGAGGAATGGCTGGCGCACATCCTAGCAATAATAATGGAACATCTGTCGTTTGAAGATTTTATGAGTTGGACTGACGAGGAACTCAGAGAACTCATTGGTAAACAGATGGCTCTTGAGCTTGTCGCAGGGATGTTAAATGACTTTACGCCTGAACAAATGGCCACTTTTAATGAATGCTTGGAAAGGAGGTAAATATCCTCATGGATTTTCTCATGGATACCAACTCCATTTCTGCTATGATTAGGCAAAACAAGCAGATGTTAGAAAAAGTGACGCAGGCTAATATTGCAAAAAAGGCAATCTTTTTTAGCACAATCACGTACTATGAAACCAAACGCGGATTGTTAGCCACACAAGCCACCCGGAAAATGGCTGACTTTGACAAAATTCGTAAAAAATATGACATGCTAGGCACAGATTCTGAGGCAGTACTTGATAAAGCCTCAGAAATCTACGCTAATTTGAAACATCAAGGAAAATTATTGCCAGATGCTGATATTCTTATTGCTGCTGTGGCACTCTCCTTTAATTTAATATTGGTAACAGACGATAATCATTTTGACAGAATTGAGGGGTTAAAAGTTGAAAATTGGCTGAGAGATAAGCCAGCATAAACCCACAAAAAAAAAATTTTAAACCTACACAACAGCGAGGAACTCTATGCCCGTTTTTTCTAACTCAGCCTTACGCTTGTTTCAACGGCTTTTCAGTACGTCTCCCACCAGTTCTCCACACGCCAGCATTAAAACCGTACTTGATGGCAACACTGCTGTTGCCGCGGTTGAAGCTTGTATTGCAGAAGCGGCAGGTTTGGGGGCATCTTTTCCCGCCGATGCTGCGGCATTTGCTTGGCAGGTGGAACAACAACGCAGGGGTAAAAACTGTTTCGAGAAAACGTTGACAAGTCGCGATACCGAGGGGCCACGAGGCGCTTTGGCTGCTGCCATTGGGTTGAGCATGAGTGGCGCACGAGCCACCGCCTTTTTATCATCGCCTGATTTGATGAATGCTCAAGATTTGTTGGTCAATGCTGTTGGTCGACAGGTTCCACTGGTGTTGCATTTAAGTAATCGCACCCTAGCAGCGCATGCTGATGCGCTAGGCAGTGGTCATGAAGCCTATCATGTCAGCGCAGAATCTGGCTTTTTTGTATTGCAAGCCAGTACGGTGCAGGAAGCCGTTGATTTTTCTCTTGTTGCGCGGCGAGTTGCAGAGTTAACTCTCATTCCAGGCTTGGTGGCGATGGATGGGGAACAAACTGCGCTTGCCGCTCAGGAAGTCGATTTGCCCCATCCTGAGTTAGTACGGGAATTTTTGGGCGATCCTGATGACCAAATCAATGCCCCGACACCTGC
>CAYFOB010000020.1:0-1537 GCA_964344525.1 uncultured Thiomargarita sp. | reverse complement strand
GGGCCTGACAGTTGGGCGTTGGGGGCTGTTGCAAAACATCCCTATTTTAACCACTACTTGGGGGGTGTTTTGGAAGAATCTTTCGCCCTCTTGTCCAAGCGGACGGGTCGCACAGTGGGACCCATTTCTGATTATCAAACGGACAACGCGCAAATTCTCCTCGTTGCCCAGGGCGCAGCCATAGAAACCTTGGAAGCGACAGCTGCCTATGTTCGCGAGCATCTAAAAATTAAGGTGGGTGTACTTGGTATTCACTGTTTCCGACCTTTTATTGGGGCTCAAATTGCCAAACATCTGAGGAAAAAGCAGGTAGTCGCAGTGTTGGAGCGGGTGGATACACCGCTGGTTGTGGAACCACCGTTAATGCGCCATGTTCGTGCCGCACTGGAACGCGCTTTGGAAAACAACCAACAAGGCCAAGATATTCATTTGGGCTACCCTATCATTAAAGATCGAAACCTGCCCCGTTTCCGTTCCGTGATTTACGGATTAGGGGGTCATTCTTTACGGGCGGCAGATTTGGTCGCCTTGTGCGAAAATCTGGAACAAAAAGGGCATGACCGCATTTTTCTGGGACTGAATTTTAATCGCGCTTCAAGCATTTACCCCAAACGCCAAGTATTACTGGACAACTTACGGCGTAACTACCCCGGCATCACAGAGATGGGATTGCGAAGTGAAAAAGCATCCCCCGATTTACGTCCTGTGGGTGCGATCACTGTGGCGATACATAATTTCTCTGAACAAAGTGACAGGGGTTTCGGTGTTGAAGCAGCAGTCTTTTTGCATCGCTTGAACGGGGGCGGGATACGCAGTCGCCCTGGTTTAGTGCGGGAACGTTGGCTATCGGGTTGGGTAGACCATTTCACTTATGCCTCAAGCGGGTTGCTAGATCCAGGTGATGATCTGCCCATTGATGTTGCTGTGCTAACTGCCCCCCAGAGGTTGACGCAACCATTGGCTGGATTGCGTCAGGGTGGCATTTTGCTGGCAGTCTCCGTGCATGATAATGACGAAACCCTTTGGCAACTCTTGTCTCCTGCCCTGCGAGAAGACATTCAGCGCAAACAAGCGTTGCTTTATCGTGTCGCCCTTGATTCAGAATTCACAATGACACTGGGCGCTTTATTTGGCACTTTATTGGATACAGGGCTCTTAGATTTAAAAATGCGAAAAGTGCTCAGTGGATATGAAGATAGCCTACATAATTTGCCAGAAACGGAGCGGGTGGCACGTCTTTTTCATTTCAAAGCAGGACTTGAAGCTGTGCAACGGGTGGACTACCACAGTCTATCCACACTGCCATCGAATGCCCCTGCTGTTTGGAACGACGAAGCCCCGTTGGCAGTTCGCCATCTTGGTCAAAGTGGCGGTGGTTATGACAGTTTACCGCGCTTTTGGGATCAAGTGGGTGTGCTGTATCGTAACGGAGAAACGGCGGAAATGACCCCTGATCCTTGTATGGCAACCGGTGTTATTCCACCGCTGACCTCAACGTTCCGTGATCTCAGCGTTGCAAGAGAAATTTTACCCCTTT
>CAYFOB010000019.1:0-19107 GCA_964344525.1 uncultured Thiomargarita sp. | reverse complement strand
TTTTCTGAAAAGGTAAAGAGTCTTCTCTCATTTTTTTCCAAAACAGCCTCTTAATCTTGTTGGTCATTTTGAGCATGGAGACGAAATGCTGTATTTGCACTGCAAAAGAATCCGTGTCTACACTCCTTTTGTCGGTTTTTGGTGTGCTTGAGTATGCGATTCTCGTTTTATTCTCATCGTGCGTACAAACCATGACAGCATCAATTTCATTGTCTTGCTCTGTGATGCTGTTGAATAACTCCTCCAATGCTTGTTTCTTACTCATTGTCTCATCCTCAAAAGGTTGTAAAACGGTTTGGGTTTCAATTTTATCATAAAATTGAGACAATTCATCACCACCGAGCAGTCCAATTTCGTCTTTTGACGGCTTTTGGGTTGTTTTGTCTTCCACCCACTTTGTTTTTTTAAATAGACTTTTAAGTAGTTTCATAAATGTTTCTTTCATGTCTAAGGGGATGAAAAACAGGCTGGCATCTTTGGGCGATATCGTCTCAGCATCAATAACACCTTCAGGCAGCAAGTCTTTGATGGGGGAACCTTGGTGTCGATTAAAAAGTGCGATTTGTTGGTCATTATTAGATAAAATGACTTTTTCATAACTACCAACGGGTTCAAAAAGTCCTTCAAATGGGACTTCCTCATTGGCTGTGTAAATAAAGACTCTCATCGTATCAATTTGCAAAAGTTGTCATAAATGTCAAAAGTTCTTAGCTCTGAAATCACATCTCGATAATTGCCATCTGTGTAATATTGTAAATCATTGTGATAAACGGACATGGGTACCACATTGACTGGGCGCTCTTCGACAGTCGGATTGTTAGCCGCAGGGGCGCGAGTGGCTTTGATGAGTATATCTAAAAAATGGTGACGTGGATCACCATCCTTTTCTGCCCTGATGTGCGCGACATCTAGCCTTTTGAGCCAATCGCTAAAGTTGATACAGTCCCCAGTTGCCAAACCTTCGAGTGCCTCTAATTCGTCAATGTGAACGTCCTTATTTTGGGTAATGGCTTGGTAAATTTTTCGGGCAATAAATGAACTAATGCTGTGTTCTGCATCTTGTGGTTTAGAGGAGACTAAGGTTGCGGGTCCAAATACATGCATAAAAGGTGTTTTTCGACATCGGCTACTTTTGAGATTTCTCTCAATTGCAGCCGCAGTCAGTTTCATCACAGTAGCATCATTATATTTCAAGCGAATTAAGTTTTCCAATTGGCGATAAACCCACATAAACCATAGGGTAATACTATCACCCATCAATGCGCCCTCTGTGTATTCTGTGTAATGTATATCTTGCTCAGAGAAAATATTACAGAAATGATAATTTGTGTCAATAATCACCGTCTCCAAGGGTGGAATATCGAGCCGCTCTTCGAGAATTTTGGCTGCTGATTTTTTGACTGTCGCTAATAAATTAGCAAAAAGCGCGGGATCATACATGCGAAAGGGATTTAAAGGCCATCCAACCACATAGTAGTACGGATTTCCTTTTTCATTCAGTGAAAACGTTTTTTGCAAAACGATTTGTTCGTTTTTACGCGTTTGTGCTGGTATTGAGATTGAAATCGACTCGCCCACTTCTTTTTGATAAAACAAAAGCCGGGAAAAATCAGCATTCATGCTGTTTAAATCAATCACAAGAGTACTACCCTTACACTCTTCAAGATGATGCGCGGATAGTAGTAAGGCAAGTAAGGTTTTACCGACACCGCCTTTGCTGCCGGTGATAATGTGCCATTCCATTTTGTGATTTCCTCTTGACCGTTACGAGAATAAATTATCATAACATGCTTCCCAACTAAAAATTCTTAGGGTTTTATCAATTATTGCTGATCAATGATAGGATTTTTATGAAAGTATTACATTTATATAACTGATAACTGAAATGCATAATCTCATAGATAAATTTAATAGAAAAATTACATACGTGCGTATGTCGGTGACAGATCGTTGCGATTTTCGCTGCGTTTACTGCATGGATGAGAAAATGACTTTTCTGCCCCGTACACAATTATTGACTTTGGAAGAATTGGAATGGGTAGGGCGTGCGTTTGTCGAATTAGGAGTCACTAAAATTCGTATTACTGGGGGTGAGCCATTGGTACGTCGGAATGTTTTACATCTTTTTCAAGGACTTGGCAAGTTAGACGGTTTAAAAGAATTGGTGTTAACAACTAATGGCTCACAATTGGAAAAAATGGCTCAATCGCTTAAGGAGGCTGGGGTTAAGCGTATAAATATCAGTCTTGATAGTTTAAAGCCTGAGCGTTTTCAAAAAATGACTCGTATTGGCAAATTGGACGTGGTGTTGCGTGGTATTGAGGCTGCAATTAAGGTGGGATTTGAACGTGTCAAAATTAATGCGGTGGTTTTAAAAAATCGTAATCATGATGAAGTGATTGATTTAGTACAATTTGCGGTTGATCGTGGCATTGATATCAGTTTTATTGAGGAAATGCCTTTGGGCATAATTGGTGAGCATAATCGTGCTGAGGCATTTTATTCAAGTCAACAAATACGCGAAGCGCTTGAAAAATCTTTCACCTTGCAGCCAAGTAGGGAAACCACCGCGGGTCCCTCTCGATATTATGGTATTGTAGGCACCGACACTCGCGTCGGTTTTATTTCTCCACATACGCATAATTTTTGTGAAACTTGTAATCGAGTACGCATCACAACAGAAGGACAATTATTGTTATGTTTGGGACAAAAACACTCGGTGGACTTGCAGCCTGTGATACGCGCGAATCCCGGTGACCTGACGCCACTGAAACAAGCCATTATCAAGGCGATGGCGATTAAACCAGAAGGGCACACTTTTGAGGAAGAACCGCAAATTTTACGATATATGAACGTGACGGGCGGTTAGTTATGCAACCTAAAATGACAAGCGCAATTCATTCAGTAACAGCCGTAGACGAATATGGTCAAACACGCACGGTGCAAGTGGCAGGCGAAATGCCGTTAAAGCTATTTCTCGATGAGTGTGAAATTGTTACGCTAATGACATTGGGCAGTTATCCAGAAGCGTTGGCCATTGGCTATTTAATAAATCAGCATTTAATCAAAGACTTACATGAAATTCGCTCACTCCAAGTCAATTGGAACATGGTTGAGGTTAGCACCTTTAACAAAGACAAAAAAATCAACCATAACACTATCACAAGTGGCTGTGGTCGAGGTGCTGTTTTGGATACCATATCAGATATCCTCCTGCCCAATTTGACCATTAAGCAATCATTAATTTATACGCTCTTGCAAACGTTAACACAACAGGACGAAATTCATCGCCAAGCCGGAGGCGTACATGCTTGTGCTTTGTGCCATCAAACTGAGATTTTCGCCTTTGTTGAAGATGTGGGACGACATAATGCGGTTGATACTGTGACAGGATTAATGTGGTTACACAATTGGGCGAGCGATGACAAAATTTTTTATACGACGGGACGATTGACCTCAGAAATTGTGATGAAAGTCGCACATAATGGCATTCCCATCTTGTTGTCACGCTCTGGAGTCACCCATAAAGGCATTCAAATAGCGCAAACATTTGGCATGACTCTGATTGCTCATGCGAAAAAGCAACATTTTCTTGTGTTTAATGGGGAAAAGAACGTGATTTTTGATGCGAAATAATTTGAACTGTGATTGATGTGAGTCTATTGGATGAACCACAGATTGAGCAAAACATCAACTTTTACAAAAATTAGGTTAAATTGTATGAGTACTTCGCCACCAAAAAAACGCCACTTTTTTTTAGGATTTTTATTTCTGATCTTATTGTTGGGGGGGACTGTTATTCTCAGTTATCCCTTGGGGCAAAAATTCAGTACTGAGCAACAAGAGTTACAGCAGCAAGTAGATCAACTAAACGCACAGGTAGCAACGCTGCAAAAATTCCAAGACAACCAAGCCCAATTAAAGGCACGTTTCAATGAATTATCCAAACAACAACAAGATTTGGAAAAACATTTAACAGCTTTGAGTTATCAAATTGAGCAACAACCAGGGAACGATGATGATTGGAAATTAGCAGAAATCAATTACTTGCTCACCATTGCGTTACATCGTTTGCATTTAGTACATGATCCAGAGGGTGCCTTGGCTGCCCTCAGTGCGGCTAATGATCGCTTACAGCGCCTAAACAAGCCGGCTTTGTATCAAGTGAGAACGCGGCTTTTGGAGGATATTCAACGTTTACGTGATTTAAAACGCCCAGATATTGCGGGATTAGCTGTGCGATTGGCACGGTTTGCGGCACAAGTTGATACGCTGCCATTGTTGCAAGGAACTCGCCAAAGCTACACGCCCCCAGTAAATGAACCCGCAAATGAGCAACCCTGGCAACAAGTCGTCTGGAAAACATTAAAACAATTGGTGGTTATTCGTCACAGCACTGAGGCTGACACCGGCTTTTTGCCGCCAGAACAGCGCTCCTTAGTTGCGCAAATTTTGCAGCTAAAATTAGAAAACACTCGTTTCTTCCTGCTGCGCCGCGAAAATCAAAATTTTGTTGCATCAATAGATGCAGTGCGCGATTGGGTTAAGCGTTACTATGATCAAAATGATACAAAAGTCAAAACATTACAAAAAGAGTTAACGAACATGCAAACGATTACCTTAAATCCACCGCTACCAGATATTTCTGGCTCACTCAACCTCCTGACAAAAAACCTTTCGGCAGAAACGGAGACACCATGAAAAAATGGTTTATCGCTTTATTCTCGCTAGCAGCAACGGCTGCTTTTGCTTGGTTTTCCTTAGAAGATCCAGGATTTATCGTTATCGGGCGTGGCGCATGGACACTGGAAACCAGTTTATCTGCATTTATCCTAGGGCTGGTATTGATGTGGCTTACCGTTAAACTCCTCAGCAACTTTCTGCGAACTTTGTGGCGTTTGCCGTTGCGCTTCTTTCATAATAGCGCAAAAGCACATGAGTCATTAGTGCGTGGCTTGTTGGCGCTCATACAAGGGCAATGGAAAAACGCAGAGCAAATATTATTAAAAACCGTGTCGCCAGATCAATTATCCGTGTTGCACTATTTCGGCGCCGCTTACGCGGCCTCTCAACAGCAAGCGCCTTCTCGTGCGACAGAATATCTTGACAAAGTACGAACCCTTCTCCCTAACAAAGAAGCCGTAGCGATTTTGTTGTTTGAAGCCAAATTGCGCTTGCCTAACGCGCTCGAAAAAGCGCAAACTGCCCACTCTTTGGCACCAAAACATCATGAAGTATTATTAATATTGTTGACGCAGTATGTACAATTAACGGATTGGCAAGCTTTGTTAAAACTGTTGCCAGAAGTGCGTAAACACAAAGCATTACCTACCGAACAAGTGCAACGTTTAGAAAACAGAGCCAATATCGCCCTAATTCATCACACATTGCGCAGCAACCCTGCCCAAATCAACAAAATTTGGTCACAAATTCCCAAAATGATGCGACTACGCCCTGCGGTGCTCAAAGTATATGTTGAACATTTAATAGCAGCTGGAGATGCGACGACGGCAGAACCCTTACTACGAGAAGGCTTAAAATATGAATGGAATGCTGAATTGCTTAATTTATATGGTGCGCTAGAAACCGCAAATACAAGCCAACAAATCACCTATGCCGAAAGCTGGCTAAAAAACCATAAAAAAGATCCCGCTTTGTTGCAAACACTAGGACATTTATGTTTGCGTAATCGCTTATGGGATAAGGCACTACAATATCTTGATGAAAGCATCAAATTGAAACCTAACCCCAATACTTATAAAATTTTAGGCGATTTATCCGTGCAGAAGGAGGCGTTGGCGCAAGCGATTGAATATTATCAGCGTGCAATCGCTTCTTAACAAAAACCTTCAAGGTTTGCTAAACCTTGAAGGTTTAAGCCCAAATATTTTTTTTCTGATCATGGAATTTGATAAAGTTCTTGAGTGACCAAATCGGTACCACATTCTAATTCTTCCACCCACCTCAAAAAGCGTTCAATCATGTTTTTTCCTTTGAAAGGACGTCCATGTTGTGGTATTATCCATTCAATATCCAAATCACGTACCATATTCACCCAATATCGACAAATTTTGTTGTTTGACATATAGCGGCGATGAAAACTTTCCATGTTGCGAATATGGGAATCAAAATTTTTGACAGGTTGATTAGGTTTTTCAGAATATTGTAAAAAAAGAGAGGCTCCCATGTCCCCAGAAAAGAGAATTTTACTGATCGGATCATAAAACTGAAAATTTCCTTCAGAACGTAAAAAATGGGCAGGAATAGCCTTGAGTAAGGCTTTGCCAATTCTAATATCCATCCCATTATCAGGAATTACAATAATCCGATTATTGAATTGTGCCGTATAATGCACAATAAAACGTTCCCATATCCGAGGCACAAGGATTTTACAATCGGTGCTTACTAACCATTTTTTTGCTGAGGAGAAAATATCTGGATCAAGATGTGAACCAATCACATAATCTATGTTTGTTGTTTTTAAATATTGACGAGCACACATAAGAAATTCTTTGTGAGCCAAATTTCCCCCCGATTCAAAAAGTACCCCATGGTCACCATCTATCACCAAAAATTGGTTTGATTGTATATCCTCATCTAAATCATAAAAGCCAATACATTTATGTCTACCATCGTTGTACAATTCAGTATGCATTTTTTTGCCGCCTTTGTAGATTTTTGATTTGAAGAGCGATAGCCTAAAACACACTCAAGTACGAGCAGAATCACAAATAGTACGTTAGCACATTAGAATATTATTATATTATACCAGACACTACCCACGATAATCAAATATTATATTAATTTCATGCTACAAACCTGACAGGTTTTGGAAACCGTCAGGTTTTAAATACTGAATCATAAATTTTTTGGTATTTTGGAGTCCAAGGTTGCCTTGAACTCTTAAATACCTTGAGTGCTTTGCTACTTATGAAGCTTTTTTGAGGGGCTGAATCCAGCTTGAAGGATTTATGCAGCGCCTAATTTTCTAGCACCATATCTACGACGGAATTTATCCACACGTCCCGCAGTATCAACGATTTTTTGTTGTCCTGTATAAAACGGGTGACAAGCTGAGCAAACTTCGATGTGTAAATCTTTACCAATTGTTGAACTGGTTGTAAAAGTACTACCGCAACTACAAGTGACACTGATTTCCTTGTAGGCGGGATGAATCTTAGATTTCATAATGTTTTTCAAGTCTCTATGTATAAATAAACGCTTAAATTATACTGAAAAGCGTTGAACACGGCAAATTATGCAAAGGGTATTGACAAAACGTTTACCCAAAAAAAGTTTTGCCTTTGGCAAAAAGCTTGTGCAAAATGTTATGCTATATTAATAGGTATCGTTCCTTACTCCAGCTTTTTAAAGGAGTTTATTAATTAATAATAACATTTTTGGTTGTTGTACATCGGTGCTTGTGAAACGTTATTGTTCTTTACAGAACGCGCGGGTAGAACGCAAAAAGTACATTTGTGCCAAAAACTTGCCTTCTTTCCCCTAATCAATGCATAAATAAGTACCCAGCCACCAAATTTTGGACTCCGAAAACTTATGGTTCAGTAAGCAATGCCGTTATACTGGACAGTATGACGAGCGCCCCCAAGGTTGCAATAATCGTATGCACTCACCAAAGGTAATCACAGCACCTGCGCATAAGCAGATGCCACCACAAAGATCGCAAAAATCTATGTCAGCCCCACCCGCCCTTAAGAAGCGCTACACAGACAATTGTAATGGCACCGTCACTGATAACCTGACGGGGTTGATTTGGCTAAAAGATGCGAACTGTTTTGGTCGACAGGATTGGTATTCTGCCCAAAAAAATGTTACCAATTTAGCCCATGGACAATATGGTCTCTATGACGGTTCGATGCAAGGCTCTTGGCGCTTGCCTACTAAAGATGAGTGGAAAGTCATGGTGGATACAAAATATACATGGCCTGCACTTTGCAATGCTGCAGGTACAAACAAGTGGAAAGACGGTGATGCGTTCATAGATGTGCAATCAAGCTGGTATTGGTCAGGTTCCACACTTGAGTTTGCCATCTCCTACGCATGGTACGTCAACCTTTTCCATGGTAAAGTATTCAACGCTGCCAAAACTTTCACACGCTTTGTATGGTCTGTGCGAGACAAAATAATAGACTATTAAGCTAAGGCAAAAATTTTGAATAGAATAAATATTAGGATAATTTATCAACTTATTTTATAACTCATTAAACTTTTCATGCAGCGTTTTCATAAAATAAACAATTTTAATATCTATCAATTGGTCACTTTATAGCCAATTGGTAATAACCTGATAAAGAAGGAAAAAGATTTGAAAACAAACGCGGTAGAAGCTGATCAAATTTTTATGCATGGGCTTCCCCCCTCTAAAAAGCGTTACACAGACAATGGTAATGGAACCGTCACAGATAACATAACAGGATTGATTTGGTTGAAAAATGCGAATTGTTTTGGCGTTTTGGATTGGGCATCCGCCCAACAAAGCGTCGCCAAGTTGGCCCAAGGACGATGTGGTCTCCATGACGGTTCAAAACCGGGTGCTTGGCGCTTGCCCACCAAAGAAGAGTGGAAGGCAATGCTGAACGCTAAATTTACATGGCCTGCAATTTCCAATGCGGCAGGTACGGGTAAATGGACGGAAGGTGATCCGTTTGTGGGTGTGCAATCAAGCTGGTACTGGACGGCTAGCACGCTTGATTTTGCCACCTCCTACGCATGGTACGTGATCCTTTACAACGGTAAAATGCGTAACGCCACCAAAACATTAACGCGCTACGTATGGGCAGTGCGAGATGGATAAGATAAAATTTGAACTGTGATTTCAATGACAGTTCAAATCGAAGGACAAATCTGATGTATCAACGCTTATTTTTTGCACTTTGGCCAAACGATGACCTACGTCAAACCATCAACCAGCTTAGCCAACCAATCACACAAAACATTCAGGGTAAAATCACACCACCTGAAAATTGGCATATTACTTTAGCCTTTCTTGGTCATATTGATATGCCCACTAAGCAGTGTATGCAACAATGTGCTGCAAAACTGCAAGGCAGTCGTTTTAGCTTGTCTTTAGATCAATTTGGTTATTGGTCAAAGCCAGGTCTTTTATGGCTTGGCCCTACTCAAACACCAGATGCTTTGCGCGATTTGGTGACCAATCTGACCACAAATTTGCAAAACTGTGGCTATAAACCCGAAACTCCTCCTTTTCAAGCGCATTTGACTTTAATGCGTAAAGCTGTTCTTGCAAAAACGTTGCCACCTGTTACACCCATCACTTGGTCGGTGGAAGATTTTTGTTTAGTGCACTCTATCACCGAATCAAGTGGAGCACGTTATCAAGTGATAGAACGGTGGCCGCTCAATTAACAGTTATTTGCTATAATTAATACGTTATCTTCTTTAGTACATCTTTAAGTCGCTAAATATCGTTAGGAAATTTTTAATATGAATAAAATGCGCCAATTGACTGCAGCGATTTTTATCGTCAGTAGTATGAACCTACAGGCAACAGAGCCACTTCCCATGATTGAGGCCCCCCTAAGCGAGCCTGACCTATGGGCAGAAAATAGGCCTGCTGATCCTGAGGCTAGCCCAATTGAAGATGCGCTACGTTTCACCTTGCAACATCGTTTTAATGGTGGTGATCCTCTCCCAATTGAGACGATAGAAATTCCTTTCACAAAGCTTGAAGACAATCCGCTGCTTTTGTTGCAAGCCATTAAGGACAACTTTTCAAAACATTTAGAAAAGCAACCCTTGCCGGTGGAAATTGACACAGAACTTGAGTGGCTCTTGTCAGCAGAAGATACTGAAGTGTTAGGAAAATTGCCCACCTTGTCTATAAAAACCAATATAGACAGCAATGGTGCTGGCAAAAGCGATTTGCTGTTTCCAGCCTATCAGCGCAAAGTGCCGGAAGAATTTGGTAAGGGAGTCATAGATTGGAAAGGCTTAACTGCTCAGTTTACATTTACTGATCAATTTGAAAATTTAACTGTTGCCTTAAACTTCAAGGGTATCGATGTTAAAGATGAAGACGCAAAATTTTTCGCGTCATTAGGAGAAACCACTCTCAATGGTAAATTCGATGCCAACTTGATACCCAACAAAATGGCTATTGACTTAGCATCCATCGAAGTGATTGAATATGATAACTATTTGAATTTGAAGGACTTTGCTTTCAACTTTGAACTCACAAAATCTCCCAAAGGACTTGAACTAGTCGATTTGAATTTCAAAGTAGGTCCCGTTGATTTCAATGACCAGGAATTGACCTCCAAACTAGGTGGTTTGGTGTTAACTGTTGACAGCGATACAAAAGATGGTAATGTCACTTCCACCTTACATGTTGAAATCAACGACTGGGTTATTCCAGAAGATATACTTGGAGAAGCTTTGCAGGCGAGTTTTGGGGTAAAAGAGCTGGCCTTTCGCAATTTAGATGAAGAGGCTTTGTTAGTACTGCAAACAATAGTTGAACAAACGTCATATGACCCTGATATGTCAGATTTGATGTTGGAAAAATTTATGAAAGTCTCACCCCAACTATTGAAAAACTCCCCAGAAATTGTGCTCAATCAATTAACTCTAAAAACGTCAAAAGGGAATTTAGAAGGCTCTATTAGTGTCAGTGTCAATGGATACAAACACACTTCTTTTGATATATTAGCCTTGATAATAGGGTTACAGGCTGAGGCGAATTTGAGTGTCAGTAAAAACTTGCTGGAAGAAGTGGTTACAGCCCAAATTCTTGAGATGATGTTAGAAGATTTTGGTATGGATATCAACGAACTGGGTGAAGAAGACTTAGCAATCTTGAAAGAACAGTCCAAAGCGGCCAGTAAACAACTCATTTCGGAATGGTCGGTTGATAACGGCGATGGTAGCTATAAATTGGTTGCTCTCTTCAGAAATGGTAGCTTGATGGTTAATGGAGAAATCGTGTATTCACTTTTTAATTAGTGCCTCAAAGCGGGAACTTCCAGACTTACTTGGATTCCCGCTAGATGGGCTCTAAGGAAATTCCATGAATCATAAGATATTTGAACTTGGCGCACAGCTGCGATATTTGGTTATATTTTTTTGAGTGGTAGCCTTAACTTCGCTATCGCACAAGATGCCAAAAACTTTGATGAATTGTCTTTTGACAAGCAAAAATTGAAAACGATCCTCCCAGTAACAGTTATCATTTTTGTTGGGAAGCATTTTTTTGTCAACGTAACATTCCAGCGTCTGAAACAAGTTATACTCCTAATTGACACAGTCACAGTGGAAGTTTGGGGAAAATAAAATTTTAAAAATACCGTTTTTTTTTTCGTTCCAAGCAGCGCTTTGCCGCATCAGTTATAAATTATTTATTCTGAGGCGGATCATTGCGCCAACACCAAATAAGGCACAAAACGCATTGTCACATGCCTTAAGTCTAATTGTCCAATCATTCGATCAAAATTTTCAATGTTGATGCTGTTCGCTATTGTTTGATTTCGGCTATATCCTGTTGTTGCATGTACAAGTTGATCCATTAAAGTGGCACGATTAGAAGCGACGATGAGCAATGCTTCAGTTGTTTGTTGTTGTCCTGGTAAGGGGGCGCTAGCTAGAGGAGTCAGGCGAGGAATTTGTCCTGATTTGGCAATAATGTGATTTTTGCTTGTGCCCAATAACGTTGATTGGCAGTGACATTAAGGCTGTAAAGGCATAAAATATAAATGAGGATGTTGGAGTGTTTACTTGCACGAGTAAATTAACCAAAGGAGTCAACCTGTTCCGTTCAATACTCTGCAGCGCCCTGCTTATCCAAGCAGCATATGCACAACCATGCCGTTATTTAGGCAACCCAGTCGATTGGATTGCATGGTATCGCGCATGCCCAAATAGCCCAGTTGCGGCTTATAACGCCATTAAATCTTATCAGCTCAAAGGCGATCAACAAAGCGCCATTAAAATTTTGAATGAAGCTATGGCGCAACATCCCAATTTTACACCTTTGAGTGCGTTAAAACAAAGCCTATCTGAAGCGCCTTTTTCCGTAGTGGCACGCCTCTCTTCGGCACGTTTGCGAGAGTGGGTACAAAATTATCCACAACCACGTTTTACTCGTCAACCACCGAAAAAACCTGAAATGCCGCCCACTTTGGTCAAAGATGAGTTTGAGACAACTTCCATGTTTAAGCAGCGGGTAGAAGATGCACGGCAGGCACGTAGGGCACAAATTAAGCGCATTAAACAGCAATATGCTGATCAGGTGGCAGATTATAATCGCGCCGTTGAAGCGCATAATCAAGCTGTACAGTCGGCGACAGATAAACGCAAACGTGAATTGCCTTACAAACGGCGCGAATTTACAACTCAATGCAAGTATGCTCCTTAGAATTTGGCACCATTTTCAAAAAAGCTTTTGTACCCCCAAAACATTTTAATGCATTGGTGAGTGCCGTTCTTGAAAAAGAAATCTCAGTGACAGAAGTTCATGCAGAATACCAGAAAATTGAAGGCAAAACAGGCTCCATTGATCTCGCTTATGATCTTTTTGGTGAGGATGAAGAAAACAATACAATTATTGAAGTTCAAAGAAGGAAAGAAGCGGATTTTTTTGCTCGTTTTCGACATTACCACTATAGTGCCATTATCTCACAAGGGCAAAAATCGAAAGATTATACACCCCCAAAAAATGTTTATACGATTGTCGTTTTAACCGGCTCGCCAAAGGACTTAAAAGAAAGCGCTATGGAATTGAAATGTTCATGGCAGGGTTGGGATTCTCAAACTATTTTGGAGGCAATTGATGAGGAAGAAAAAAGGCATAGGCTTATCGTTTTGATACCTCGGTTAGTGAGTGACAAAACACAGGCGAACATCAGGGGTTGGTTGGAATTAATGGAAGCCACCTTTACTAATCATTTTGACATGAGGACTGAAATTGACGATGATGAATTTTGTGAGAATCCGATTTTTAGAGAGATTCTAAAATCTATCCAGTTTGAAATGTTAACAGTGAGGGAAAGAGAGATGTTTGATGATGAGGTGAGACAAAAACAAGCTGAGATACAGCAAAGACAAGAAGGACGAAAAGAAGGACGAAAAGAAGGACGAAAAGAAGGGCGAAAAGAAAGAGAGGAAGAAATTCGCCAAAAATGTTTAGAAATGGGTCTTTCTGAACAGCAAATCAATCAGTTTTTAAGTTAGTTAACTGATGTTACGCACTACACTTCTTTCCCTTCGCTTTCATCGGCAAATTCTTTTGGAGGAAGAAGCTTAGCGAAGGGCGTCTGTCTCCCTTCGCTAAGCTTCTTCCTCCAAAATACGGTAAAACTTGTGAACGGGTACTTAACCAAGGAGCATTTAATGCGCTTCATAACAACACTCTTTTTGGCACTTTTAACAGCTGCCTGTAATAACAACCCTTATCCCGCGTCATTAGCCGGAAAAAGTATCCTATTTTCTAGCTTTGAAGAAAAACCGAAACATCTTGATCCTGCGCGTTCATACAGCAGTAACGAGTACCAATTCATAGCGCATATTTATGAACCACCGCTACAGTATCATTATCTAAAACGACCATACACGCTTATTCCTTTGGTGGCAGAAGAGGTCCCGAAACCGCAGTATTTCGATGCCAATGGACAAGCGTTACCAAATGATGTTGCTGTGGATGAAATTGATCACACCGTTTATGAAATACAGATAAAACGGGGAATCAAATATCAACCACATCCTTGTTTTGCGCGTGATGCTAATGGTGAGTTCATTTATCATCAGCTCTCTGAGAAGCAACTTTTAACAATTCATGACTTATCAGCGCTGGAAAAAACGGCATCTCGTGAAGTGATCGCCAATGATTTTGTTTACCAGATTAAACGCCTTGCTCATCCGCGCCTCAATTCTCCGATTTATGGCATGATGAGTGAATATATTATTGGCTTGCGGGAACTGGCAAAAACGCTTCAAAAAGTTGATGAAAAGCCTGATTATCTTGACTTGAATCAGTATTCCTTGGCTGGCGCAGAAGTGGTTGATGATTATACTTATCGGATTAAAATTAAAGGCAAATACCAGCAGTTTCTTTACTGGTTAGCGATGCCCTTTTTTGCACCTGTACCACCTGAAGCGGAGATTTTTTACGCTCAACCAGGGTTGATTGAGCGCAACATTATTTTGGACTGGTATCCGGTTGGGACTGGCCCTTACATGTTAACGGTGAACAATCCTAACTACCAGATGCGTCTTGATAAAAATCCAAATTTCCATGGTGAGGTTTATCCCTTAGAGGGCAACCCTGGAGACGAAGAAGAGGGATTATTAGTTGATGCTGGCAAAGCACTTCCCTTCATTGATAGCGCCATTTACAGTCTGGAAAAAGAGACAATTCCCTATTGGAGTAAATTCCTACAGGGCTATTACGACGCATCAAGCATTTCGTCGGACAATTTTGATACAGCCATCGTTGTGGGTCCTAATGGGCTTGAGCTGAGTGAAGACATGAAAGAAAAAGATATTCGTTTGAAAATCAGCGAAAGTACCTCAATTTTCTATTATGGATTTAATATGCTTGATCCGGTGCTGGGAGGTACTAGCGAATCTGCGCGTAAGCTGAGACATGCGATTTCTATTGCAATGGATATGGAAGAATTTATCTCCATATTTTTGAATGGTCGAGGTATGCCAGCGCAAGGACCTTTGCCTAAAGGAATATTCGGCTATCAGGCAGGGCTTAATCCTTATGTTTATGACTCAATCAACAATAAACGTAAATCAATAGAAATCGCACGTCGCCTTGTGAGCGAAGCAGGATATCCCAATGGCAGAGATAAAAACACCGGTAAACCACTGGTTTTGTACTTTGACGCGATGGGCGGTGGCGCAGAAAATAAATCACGTTTTGACTGGATTCGCAAGCAATTTGCCAAATTAGATATCCAATTGATTGTGCGAACAACCGATTATAGTCGTTTTCAGCAGAAAATGCACAATGGAGATGCCCAAATCTTTTGGTGGGGCTGGAACGCCGATTTTCCTGATCCAGAACACTTCTTTTTCCTCCTTTATGGCGTTAATGGGATGGTAAAAACAGCTGGCGAAAATTCTGCTAATTACCAAAATGATCAATTTGACGCGCTGTTTGAGCAAATGAAAAATATGGAAAACGGTGAAGCCAGACGCAAAATCATTGACGAAATGGTAGAAATACTGCGTTACGACGCACCGTGGCTATGGGCATTTCATCCGCGTAGTTTCAATCTTTACCATCATTGGATGTCTAACGTCAAGCCAAACCTGATGGCTAATAACACCTTAAAATATTGGCGTATTGAGCCGGAAAAGCGTGAATACTATCTGAAAAAGTATAATGTGCCAGTGTTGTGGCCATTGGGGTTGATGGTGATATTTCTTTTTGTGATAGCGTTGTTGGTTGTTAGGTTGTACAAGCAACGTGAACATCGGAAACAGGTGGTTATGAATTAAAGAAAGCCAGAGGATGTTATCGCCTGTAGTTGTCAATTAAAGCTTAGCTGATAAGACAGATACATTTATGACAGATAATCAACCCACTCAAAATACCCGGTGGCATCGCCTGCTTGGGACTTTGCTTGAAGAGCTCCTCCCACAAGTGAATATTGATGTCACAATAGAAGCGCCCATAATGAGTCAACCCCCTCGCGTTGATGTTTTGCTACTTCGGCGGCAAAATGAAAAATGGACAACAGAACAACGTTCTCTTTTGCCTGATGGTATCAGAGACACGAAAGCCAGTCATGTTTTATTGGAATTTAAGTATACCGAGTCCATCAATTGGGAGAGTTTTCGACAAGTGATAGGCTATGAATTCCTTTATAGAGAGACTAAACAGCTCACTCATCAACAAATACAACCTTTTATACTCAGCGCGAAAAAAACGCAGCCTCGGCGGCTGATTAAATTTGGCTACAAAATGTCCAAACACAAAGGTGTGTATCACAGTTCACACCCTTTATTGAAAAGAATACCATTGATTTCTTTAAACGAACTCTCAAATGCACCATACAATGCTTGGGCGAAATGTTTTGCCAGCCAAAAAAACCAGAAAGAGGAAGCCTTTAGCTTATTGAGACAACATACGTTTCAATATTTGACAATCGAATTAGAATGGTTTTTAGCGGGATTATATGAATATTGGTTTGACAAACAAGGAGAAGACATGAAAAGAGAACTCACCACCGAACGGGTTATTGAACTGGGAAAAATCTGGGGCGAAACCTATCTATCCACTTTAAAAACGGAAGATTTGTTACCCTATTTAAAGCCGGAGGATGTTCTAGCCTCACCTATTTACCAGCAATGGCGGGAAAATACTTTACAACAAGCTGTACAACAAGCTGTACAACAAACCCGTTTTGAAACTCATTTAGAAGATCAACGATTTTTTGTGGAAAACTTGCTTCAGTTCCGATTCGGCGTAGTTGATGATGCTTTGGCGCAGCTTATTGATCCATTGTTACAGTTACCACAGGAGGAGTCTTTACCTTTGGTTTTACAATCGTCCCGTGAAGAATTGTTGGCAAAGTTTAATTAAGTATCACTTTTGTCTGAATCCGAATTTAAATTTTGAAAATTCGGATTCAGACAAATTCCATCCACAGAGACTACAAAATGTTCAACTATATCCTTAGACGACTGCTTTATGCTTTACCCATTCTATTGGGTGTTAACCTGATTACCTTTGCTCTATTCTTTATTGTGATTAATCCTGATGATATGGCGCGTCGGCACTTAGGTGAAAAACATGTCACCACTGAGCAAGTTGAGCGCTGGAAACATGAGCGCGGTTATGATTTAGGTTTGTTCATTAATAAAAATAGTCAGGGCTTGGGTGTTATAACAGATACGATCTTTTATCATAAATCAATTCGGCTTTTTTTTCTTGATTTTGGTCGATCCGATGCCGATAATCGGGACATCAATCATGATATCAGTGAACGTATGTGGGCAAGTCTCGCGCTTGCAGTGCCGACTTTGCTGGTCGGATTGTTGGTTAATATCAGTGTGGCGCTGCTACTCATCTTTTTTCGTGGTACTCCTATAGATACTGGCGGGGTTGTTCTAGCAGTGATACTGATGTCCATATCCGTCCTGTTTTATATTATCGCGGGGCAATTTATAATGAGCAAATTGTGGCATCTAACACCCATTTCGGGCTATGATCATAGCCTTGAAGCATGGCGTTTTTTGATTCTCCCAATCATCATCGGTGTGATTGGTGGATTAGGTAGTGGCACTCGCTGGTATCGTAGCATTTTTCTTGATGAAATTAATAAAGATTATGTCAGAACCGCGCGTGCTAAAGGTGTGCCAGAAATAAAGGTGTTATTTGGACATGTGTTGCGAAATGCCATGATTCCTATTTTGACAGGCGTTGTTGTTGTTATTCCTTCATTGTTCTTGGGTAGCCTCATCATGGAAACGTTTTTCGCCATTCCTGGGCTTGGTAGCTATACCATAGAAGCCATTCAGTCTTATGATTTTGCGATTGTGCGTTCTATGGTATTTCTGGGTGCCGTGCTTTATATTGTGGGACTGATTTTGACTGATATTTCTTATACTTGGGCTGACCCTAGAGTGAGGCTTTCATAATGGAAATTCAACCAGTGATACTCTGGACAGATGGACTATTATTCTTATTGTGCTTTTTTGCCTTGATTGCGATTATTTATGCGTTTTTTAATCCCTATTTAAAGCGTATTTGGCGAGAAGTCTTTCGCAGCAAAATGGGCATGGCAGCCTTTATTGTACTGATGGTTTATGTCACAACGGGACTGTTGGACTCATTTCATTTTCGAACTCAGCTACCAAACATTGAGAACCAAACGGAAAAACATTATTCAATTGAAGTCACCAGTGTTTTGGACTTGATTATCGCGCCTCAATGTCAAGAAAAAACCTATTCGGCGCCATTTTCCGCTTTTCAGTTTAGTAAGGAAAATATTGAACGTGCTGATGGCACTTTAGAACGCCAATATCCACGTTTAAAGTGCGGTGGCAACCATTTGAATGAAGCAACCAATGATCAGGTTTCTGATATTCTCTGGCGTACAATGCTAGCCATTGTTTGGGCTTTGCTGATTTGGGTCGGATTGGCTTGGCTTTTGGTGCTATGGCTTGATAGAAAAAATCAGTGGAGCACCTGGCGAAAAATCTGGACAGGCAACACTGAAATCCCTTGGAAAACAGCGCTTATAACCATTGGCATTTTGATACTGTTGATCAGTTGGTTTGCACAAATGGCAAACGGCTACCATATTTTTGGTACAGACAAAGCGGGTGCCGATATTTTTTATCAAGCGATCAAAAGTGTTCGGACGGGGCTAATTGTGGGCACTGTCACCATATTGATCATGCTACCTTTAGCCATAAGCCTTGGCATTATGGCAGGCTATTTCGGCGGCTGGGTTGATGACATTATTCAGTATTTATACACAACACTCAGCGCAATTCCTACCGTTTTGCTCATTGCAGCTTCTATGCTGATTTTGGGTCTCTATATTGAAAATAATCCTGATTTGTTCCCAACAGCGGCACAACGAGGCGATATGCGACTATTGTTCCTCTGCATCATTATGGGCATGACAAATTGGATAGCTTTATGCCGCCTTTTGCGTGCGGAGTCTTTAAAGTTGCGTGAATTAGGCTATGTTCAAGCCGCACAAGTTTTTTTCGTTCCCAAAATAAAAATTATCACCAAGCATTTATTGCCCAATATGATGCATATTGTGCTGATCACAATTGTCCTTGAATTTAGCTTCCTAGTGCTGGCAGAAGTGGTACTCTCATATCTTGGCATTGGAGTTGATCCCACCACTTCAAGTTGGGGCAATATGATCAATGCCGCTCGGCTTGAATTGGCGCGTGAGCCTGTTGTTTGGTGGACACTAACAGCTGCCTTTTTATTTATGTTTGGTCTCGTATTAGCAGCCAATATTTTTTCAGACGTCGTTAGCAGAGCCTTTGATCCAAGAAATAGATACTATGAAAAAACATAAATTGCTCAGCGTACAAAACTTAAGTGTTCGTTTTGCCGGTGCTAATGAGCGTGCTGTAAATGACATCAGTTTC